>JBNKGY010000245.1:0-6404 GCA_050290065.1 Marinilabiliaceae bacterium | reverse complement strand
CGATCTTGAAGTAAAATACAATACATTAAGAACTTACTTAATACGACACTTCAAAACAAAGCTTAAATCACCGAGAAAGTCACACTATAAGAAAGATGATCAGGCTATTGAAGCCTTTTTAAAAACTTCCCAGTGAACTTGAATTAATTAGAATTAGTCTAGATAAAAATAAACACAAATCTATCAACCTGTATTTTCAAGACGAAAGTCGGTTTGGTTTAATGACACACATTGGGCGGTGCTTAACTGCCAAGGGTGTTAAGCCGATTGTTAAGTATCAGCATGCTTTCAAAAACACCTACCTCTATGGGGCTTTTTCTCCAATTGATGGAGATTCTTTCGTTTACGAAATAGAAAGAATAACGAGTGAAATATTTTTCAAGTACATAGAACAGCTCTCTCTACACAGGCCTGATGAACTAAAAATAGTAGTAATAGACAATGCAGGTTTTCACGCTCTAACAAATTACACCTTACCAAGTAACATTAGGCTTATTCGTATCCCACCTTATTCCCCAGAGCTGAATCCTTCTGAAAAAATGTGGGCATTCATCAAGCAAAGCTATAAGAATAAGGTGTTTGATACAATGAATCATTTGAAAGCCTGGTTAAATGATTTTATTGTAGAGAATATTAATCCAGAGATCGTTATGTCAATAACGCATCATCCAATATATATGAATGCCATTAAGGCGCATTTAAATGTTTAATTGGTATAAAACCTCGATTCTTGCCTCTGGATCTTAAACATTTTCAGCTAAATGACCCAAGGATTTTTACTATATTCCTATTCAAAAATTTCAACACAAAAAAAGGATGGTTTTCCATAAAAAGAAAACCATCCTTCGTTTTTATAATAAATTCTAGTTTAGTGTATTATTTCCATCCTGGATTCTGTTCTAATTCAGCATCAAGATTAGAATCAATAGTTGTTTGTGGAATTGGAAATAAGTTCCACCCTGACGGCTGGGCATTTTCGCCTTGAAAATAAGGACTCTCTGAGCCAGAAAAATAACCATATTTAGAAATTCTATCAACTGCTACTGTTCCTCCCATTCTTAGTAATGTACACCACCTACGTTCCTCACCATATAACTCTCTTGCTCTCTCATCTAAGATTAAATCAATAGAAACATCTCCACTTGTAACCAAATATGCACATTGAGCTCTGTTTCTAAGCACATTAATATCTGCCGCAGCAAGATCTCTTTGATCTGCTCTAAAATAAGCTTCTGCCCTTAATAAATATGTTTCAGCTAATCTGTTTGCATATTCATCACGATACATATTTGAGCGGTTCCCTCCATCTTCCAGATCTTCATATCCCCAATCGTCAATTGGAGCTAATTTTGAACTTATTGGATAAATATTTTCTAAAGTTGTCGGATCCAACATATCTTCGGTAACCAAAACACCATAATATGACGAAGTTTCATCCTTACACACAAATTCTCTTCTCATATTTACGGAACTATTTCTTATGTCATCCCAATAAACTCCTTCCCATATTGTATTCTGAGCCATTTCTGTTGGAGCTATACTTGAAACTCCTCTTCCACCAACGTAAGCATCAATCATGCCCGGCCATGGAGAAGAGTTCTCTTCTTTATAAGTTTCATTCCAATTGGCATTTCTTAAAACGGGAGAAAATTCACGAGGATAAGATAGGAAATTATAACCTCTATGCTCTTTATATACCTCATAATCATTCTGAAGTGTCCATAAGGCTTCCATATTTCCTTCAGAATAATCTAGATTTCCTCTTTGGAATAAATCAAAAAATACATCACCATCAGCATAATAGGCTTCAACACCATTCATGGCTTTACCCCCACCTTCCACAGATCTTGAACCAAATCTACTAGTCATTAACGAGTGTAATTCAATGGCTTTTGAAGCATAATTAATAGATTGATTTAAATACTCCGAATTGTTACCCTGATCTGTTGCTAAAGCCAAATATGCTTCTGCTAAATAGTGATAAGTAACACCTTTTGCTACTTTCCCTGCCTCAGCCGGATATTCAGGCATATTAGTAAGTGCCGCTTCTAAATCACTAATTGCCTGTTTATACGTTTCCTCTCTTGTTGACCTCACAAAATCATACTTTGGAGTTGTGTAAAACTGTGTAACTATTGGAACTCCGCCCCACATTTCGCCCAGAGATAAATACGCAAGCCCCCTAAAGAACTTAGATTGAGCCACTATATAATTATAATCATCTTCATTTTCCCATGCAATTTTATCTGATTCTGCACCTTCTAAGGTTATATTAGCATAACTAACCAACTTGTAAAATGCATCCCATAAATCTTTGATCATCCAATTTTCAGTGGACCAGGAAGAATAATTTGAATCGCCATTTCCACTGGATCTCCAATAGGGTGTATCAAACATATCTGCCCCTTTTCCTTTCATAAAAAAGTTGTTCTGCATCCAATACCTAACATGAACATACATCACAGTCACACTTGCATCAACCTGAGAAACAGTGTTAAATGAGTTCTCAATGGTATAAAAAGTCGTTGGATTTTCTTCTATAAATTTATCATCATCACATGATACATGACTCAGACTTAAAAAAACCAGACTTAAAACTATATAATATGATAATCTTTTCATTTTTCAACAAATTAAAATTTTAAATCAACGCCAAAAGAAAATGTAGAACTTAATGGATAACCATAAGAATAACCACCTCCTAAAGTTTGTCCTGTTTCTGGATCGCCACCTTCCCAATTCGTAATAGTGAACAGGTTGGTTGCTGCAAAGAATACTTTTAAATTATCAATCTTTAAATCCTTCACCCAGTCTTGCTTAAACTTATAAGATAGGTTTAAATTCTGTAATCTAACAAAGCCTCTACTTTGAAGAGGAGTATATCTATTATCTGTATAATTTACTCTTGGATACTTATTACTTTTATTTTCTGATGTCCACCATCCGTGGTTTAAGTTGTTATCATAAACAACATCACTAGCTGTTCTGTAGGCATAGATATTTTCCGATTTATAATAATCTCCACCTCCAAAAACACCTGTGAATAAGGCATACAATTGAAAATTTTTATAATTTACAGTATTGGCAAATGACATCCTGAAGTTTTCTTTTGAATAACCTAAAATGGTTCTATCATCAGAAGTGATTGTACCACTTTCATCCGTATCTAAAAATTTTACATCTCCCGGAGTAGCTCCATTCGCATTCATATATTCAGTATCACTTTCCTGAACTATACCAATTGGTTTATATCCATATATAGCACCTAATGATTTACCTAAAAATAACCAATTTGAAATATCATCCTCACCATCGCCGTATAGTTCATGTAGCTTGTTTCTATTGATATAATAAGTTAATGTAGAATTCCATTCCCAATCACCTTGTTTAAAATTGGTAGTATTTAAGGAAACTTCTAATCCCCAGTTATTAATTTGCCCCATGGTTTCATCCATATTTGTAATACCATTGGCCATCGAAGGGATATTCCTGACGAAAACTTGATGTTCTGTTTTAGAAAAATAGCCATCAACATCTAAATTGACTTTACTATCCATCATTGTTAATTCAAAACCAGCATTAACAGCTGTAGTTTCTTCCCATCCTAATCCCGTATTTCCAAGATCATAAACACTTTGTCCCCAAGATACTTCTGAAACATTTCCAAATGGATAACTTAAGCCTCCACTTTGACCTAAGGTGAGGGGTGATAAAGTTTGATAAGGATCTAATGCCTGGTTGCCATTTTTACCCCAGGAAACTTTCAATTTTAAATAATCAATAGCGTTGACATTGCTCATAAAATTCTCTGAAGAAACAGTCCATGCAGCACCTATTGATGGAAATACACCCCATTTTTTATCTTTACCAAAAGTAGAACCTCCATCACGACGAACAGATGCTGTTAAATGGTATTTGTGATTATAGTTATAACTAGCTCTACCTAAATAACCTACATTAGTTTTTTCTGTATTATAAATATCAGTTATTTTTTGAGTTTCAGCATAAGTTAATCCATCGTAACCTAATGCTGTATTACCCAATGCAGAAAAATTTTTACCAGTCATTTTCTTGTAATAATGGTCATATGAATCTCTTGTATAAACAGCCGTTAAATCAAGATGATGGAATCCAAAATCAGTTGTATAAGTCAAAATATTATCCCAAACGAAAGCTAGGTCATTCGTTCTTGCCACATAACCATTTGCTTGTGCTAAATAACTACTAACAATAGAAGAGCTATACCTATCATCAGAAGTACCTTCTGCCACATAATATCCTTCATGGGTAAAATAATCTCGTTGAGTATTTTTAATCGTATAAGAATAATTCGTTCTATAATTCAGTCCTTTAATCCATGGACATTTAATAAGTGCATGACCACTTAATACGGTAGTATATAATAAATCATGATCATCTATTGTTCCACTATTTACATTCCAAAGTGGATTTATTCTGTATATTCCTTCCGTTGCCGGAAATTTTTCAAGCAAGCTATTATCTTCATCTCTATATGCTCGTCCATAGGGAGTTAATCTAATGGCTTGATAAATATTATAAACACTTGGACCAGAATAATCATTATATGAAAAATTAACATTGGTTCCAACCTGTAACCAATCAGTAATATCACTGGTTAATCTTGTACTTAGAGAAGTTCTTTCATAATCATCACCAATTAAAACACCTTTGGTTTTTGTATGAGAACCAGAAAAATAATAATTCATTTTTTCATTGGCTCCTGATATAGATAAATTATAATTCTGATTCGAACCTGTTCTTTCTACAAAATCCTGCCAGTTAATAGTTTTATTATTGGCATAATTTTCAACTTCAAAATCCGACATCCAACCTGTTGGGTCAGCATCTGCGGCAAGTCCTTGAAGTAAGTTTACTTTCTCCACCCATTTTTCGGGACTTAAAACGTCAGCCTTATTAATTACTGAAGAAACGCCCATTGAAGTATTAAAGGTAATAACAGGTTTCCCTTTCACTCCTTTTTTAGAGGTAATCATTACCACCCCATTAGCAGCCCTTGAACCATATGCAGCAACAGAGGTAGCATCTTTTAAAACAGAAATACTTTCTATGTTTGAAGGATCAATATCACGCATAGATCCCATAAAAATTATACCATCTAAAACAATTAATGGATCTGTATTCCCACTAATTGATTTCTGCCCACGTACTAATAACCTAGGCGTTTGACCTGCCCCTTGCTCTTGTGAAACAGTCATACCAGGAACTATTCCTTTAAGAACGCTCATTGCATCTGTAGCAGGAATCTCTGATAAAGGAGAATCTGCAGTTTTAATTCGAGTAGAAGCTCCCGTAAAGTTTTTGCTCGTTGTTGTTCCATAAGCTATCACTACAATCTCTCCTAATTCGGATAATTCATCCATTAAGGTCACATTTATCTCCACCTTACCTTCAGTATTAACTACTTGTGATTTAAATCCTACAAACGAGAATTGTAGAGAACTTGCTATAGGTACATCTAATGCATACTTACCTTCAAAATCAGTTATTGTTCCAGTAGTTGTATTTTCTACAACTACACTAACTCCGACTATTGCATCTCCAACAGAATCAATTACTTTTCCTGTAATTTTTTTCGTTTCTTGTGCATACATATTAAGAGAACTAAATAACAGTACTATAAAAAGCCCTGACATTAACAAAGGTTTCTTAACCCTTATTCCTATAGTTCTTAAAAAAAAATTAAATATTTCCTTCATTGCGATTTAGTTTTATTATTCACTTGTTAATCATTTTACACAAAGCCACTTACAACTATTTGTGTTACAACAATCATTTTTCTTCTAAAAAAAATCCTCTATGCTTCAGAATAAAAACCTTCAACTGGTCAAATCTGACAAATGTTTGAAATTTTCACTATCTAAAATCATGAATTAAATCAGGTTAACAATATTGTCAAAATTCAACTCTTCATAGAATATGAAGTTTGTATTTCGAACGGAGGATGTTTTAAAATTGCATTTCTTCATAGGCCTCTTGTTTTTTAATTATATAAACCTTTATTTAAATATTTTAACATTTCAAATATGAATCATTTTTACATGAAAAATGTGTAGATATCATTCTTTATGGTTGAATTTTAATTCATTCAATGAACGATCATCAATAGAATCAAAAGTGACTAAATACTCAACCTAATTGAATGATTTATCTACCTTTAGTAAAAAATATTTAATGTGATCAGTATTAGATGGATTTATGATCGTCTTGTATTATGTTTGTAAAACAAGAGGGAATGTATTAACCTGAGTTCGACATAAAATTTTGGATTCAGACCGCCTATAAATTGTGAGATTCAACTGAAAATTATGAAACGAGCATTTCGCGAGTTCAATGTGGCCTATCATAAAATTTCCACATTAAAG
>JBNKGY010000244.1:0-6428 GCA_050290065.1 Marinilabiliaceae bacterium | reverse complement strand
TGCCTAAAAATCAAAAGAAGGCAAGAGAACTGTTATATTATGGCACTATTGCCGCTTAAAAGTTTAACGAAGTATTGCTAGAACCTTGGGATTAAATATTACTGAAACTGAATTTTCATTAGTAATTTCAATCCTATATGACCTATCGTATGTACCGTAATATCCTTTACCGGTATAATTAACTTTGGAACACTTGAATTCTAACTTTGGAACTTCACTAAAAGTCCATACCCCTAATTGAAAATCAGCCATTTCATCCGTAACATGCAGGCCTCCGGTTGACTGATTTGAAACTGGAAGACGAACAATAAATGGAGGAAAAGGAGCACTAGATTCAATGGTTCCTTTTGATATACCATAAGTTTCAAGCCCCATTTTAACATCAAAATTTGCGTGCTGAACAGCTGGTTCATTTCCACCTCCTATTCCAAATACTTTTTTACCAAGTGCCATTAATGGATTTGATGCCCAATCCATTGCTGAATTGACCAAACCTTCTACTAAATCCCCTGAGCCATCGAGTATTGCCCCAGTTGCACTTTCAGTAACTTTTCCCCATAATCTGTTAAAAAATGGAGGATCTTCCTCTTTTGCTTCTTTTAAACTATTTTCAACAATAGATCACGCTCCACTAATATTATTATTTGTATTATCAACTCTTGTTGCAGAATTTGACAAATCTAAATCAACTCCACCAAAAGTTGAAGAATTTCCAGAAGGAACTACAGAAATAGTTCCTGTAATGCTACCATCTATAGAACCTGATGTATTAGTCGTAAATGTTAATTCTTCAATATTAATAGCAAAAGGGAAAAATCTAAGGTAAACATCATCTGTATTAGAAATATCCTCGTACATCAAATCATATTCCATTCCATACCACGCACTTTTGCAATAACCATTAGTTGGTGTGATTGAATTACTAATAATAACAGGTGATGTTTTAATAACGGATGGATTTTGGAACGATGTTAAAATGTTCAAACTGTTGTGAAAGGTCATATTTACAGTTTGTTCAAAATTTAGCATTTTTGTATTGCCATTAACCATTAGAGCCATACAAAATTTTTGAGCAGAATGATCATTTTCTGTATTTAAATAAAAAACTCTCAGAATACCTAAGTATTTATTGTAAAGACCAAAATATCTTTGTACAGTATAGGTACTTTGATCTAAATTGCTGAATAATAACTCCCAACCATCTTCCTTTTTATGATCGTTCATTAAATTTGCCGGCAAGAAACTATTGGATCCAAGCCATGGCATATCATAACCATTAAAATTATTCACTTCATCCCAATTAAAATAAGTACTTGAAATAGGAGTAGATTTTAAAGTAGAATCCACATCTTGAATTGTTTTTTCAATTTTTGGTCTTTTGTAGAAACCCTGGCATAACCAATCTTCATATGCGTTTATTATAACGATAAAACGTGAAACGAATTAAAGATACTGAATTATGAGACTTGTATAGAAATTTGAGAAGTGAACTTTTAAATTGTCTTATCAACCCCCTATTAACAAATATAAATTTCAATCACACTCCTGTATGCCCAATTATTTGCTCTAATCATGCATATTTTATTTATTTTCAATTTATACAATTGATCTCTGAAAGATAAAATCCTTATATCTTAACTAAAGGAAATTCTCACAACCTGCCTCATCCGTTTTAATCATTACAAATTATTGTTGTATGTTAGCATGGTTTTAAATCATCAACTCATTTTTTACAGGACTAAAACAATAGTCGGAATAATTGATGAAAAAGTTTTTTGCATATAGGAAATTGGACATAAAAAAGATATTCTCAAAACAAATAAGTATAAATTTGGCCAGTTCCACCTGAGCATAAAAACAAATAATACACACAAAAGAAACATGATTCAAACTCAGCACTTTAGGTCCTCTGGGTTCATTAATCTTGATATTTGTGTCTTGAATCTAAAATTATACAAATGAATAATAAGAATAAGTTTAAATGGTTTCCTCTGTTTAGCACTAATTTCGCAGGGGTTCTTAATGATAATTTATTAAAAACATTGATTGGTTTTGTTTGTGTTGCATGGCTTGGTCCAGATAGTAAAGCAACTCTTGTATCCGCCGCTGCAGCATTATTAGTATTGCCTTATATTTTTCTATCCCCATGGGCGGGCAAACTAACGAAAGAAAATCCTAAAGCAAAAATTATTCAGTGGGCTAAACTGGCTGAAATGCCAATCATGTTAATTGCCACCATTGGCTTTCTATTTAGTAGTATTTATCTGGTTTTAGCTAGTATGTTGCTCATGGGCTTACAAAGTTGTATTTATTCGCCTAGTAAATATGGAATTATAAGAGATATCGGAGGCCGGGAAGGAATCTCATTCGGTACCGGAGCCATGGAGATGATCACTTTCGTGGCCGTTCTTCTGGGCACTTTTTTAGGAGGAGTCATTTCTGATCTTGATCAATATTTCTCAAATCCCAATATGGAATTGGTAATTTTATGTACTACCATTATATTGATTGCCGTAATAGGTTGGCTTACCAGTTTAGGAATACATCCTAAGGAAACAGAACCGGAAGATGATTCTGAGGATACACTAAACCCTTTTCTTTTTCCTGTGAGATGGTTTAAATGGAGCCGCCAAATTAAGGGACTTAATTATACTATACTTGGATTGTCGATGTTTTGGTTGATTGGGTCAATGGTACAGATGAATTTATACATTTATTGCGAAAAATATCTTAACCTGTCAAATACTGCAACAGGATCGATAATGGCGCTGGTAGCTATTGGCATAGGTATTGGTTGTTATGCGGCTGGTATTCTTTCTCACCACAAGGTTAACACCAAACTTATACCTATTGGTGGTATAGGCATGGCAATAACCATGTTTGTTATATTCATTTCAAATCCGGGAGCAACATTATTTACTATTCTTATTGTTACGTTTGCATTTTTTGCCGGCTTATTTAAAATTCCTTTAAACGCGTTTATGCAGGATCGTGTAAAAGGAAGAGAGTTGGGGCCTGTACTTGCCTATAACAATCAGATGGTTTTTGTTGCCATACTATTTTCAGCGGGTATTTTTTCCTTTGTTGAAGGATTATTTAACTCGCGAATTGTATTTTTAGCGGTATTGCTCATTACGTTTATTACCACACTTATTGCTTACTTAAAAATACCTGGTGCCGGTAGAAGAAAGTAAAACTTTATTTTTAGGCTGCTAGTTGTTAGGGTAAAAAGTAGATAATGTATCCATTCTAACATGAGTATCATGGTAAGATATTCTTTTAGAAAAACAGAAGAATTATTTTTTTAATCACATAATACAAGTTGTTATACTTTAATGGTATGAAAGAAAAACATCCGATAGTAAAAGCTATTGCTAAATTTATATTTTTCCTGGGACGAACCATGTTATCTTTACGATATAAGGTAAGTTTAAATAACACTCAATGCATCAACTCCAGCAATCCTGTATTATTCTTACCAAACCATCAGGCTGTTGTTGATCCTATGTTACTGGTGAGTCATTTGTACCCTAAAAAAAATGTAGTACCGGTTATTACTTCTAGCTATTACGATTTACCATTTTTAAACCATTTCTTTAAAAACTGGGGCGCTGTAAGAGTTAGCGATCTGGAACGAGGCAGCAGAAATGTAAATGTACTAAAAGACATAACAGAGGCAACAATAAAGGCCTTTCAAGAAAAACACAGCATTGTCATTTATCCTGCCGGACAAATTGCAGGACAGGGTTTTGAAAAGATCCTTAATAAAAAAGGCACATTTGAAATTGTACATAACCTGCCAGATGATGTACAAATTGTTGGTGTCCGGATTGCTGGATTATGGGGTAGTAAATGGTCCAAAGCCTGGACCGGTAATTCACCTGATTTTATCAAAAATGTATTATCCGGTATTTTTTATACGCTGGCTAATCTAATAATGTTTATACCTCGAAGAAGAGTAAACATACATTTTGAAGACATTACGTTTGATTGTAGAAAATCAGCTGGTAATGACAAGCAAACATTCAACTACTATTTAGAAAATTTCTATAACAAAAATGGAGAAGAGGAGCCAACCTTCCTTAAGCATTATTTTTATGGCCCTAAATTACACAGGCAACTTCCATCTATTATTAAAGGATCTGTAAAACACGTGTCTGAGGTAAAACAAAATAAAAAAACACAAGAATTTCCTGCTATCATTACAAAGGGAGTCTCTAAAATTGTAGCACAACACCTGCAAATCAATATAAATGAGATTACCCCTGAACACAACTTAATTCAGGATCTGGGAATTGATTCCATTACTTTAGTAGAAATTATTAAAGACATAGAAACTCAGTTTAAGGTTGAGGACTACAATGAAATATCCGAATTAAAACTAGTTGTTGATTTATTTCTGCTTGCAAACGGGGAATTACAACATCAACAAAATATGCCGGCATGTTCATTCAGTAAAATAAATCCTTACAATGGTTTTATTAAAATAAACCATACTTATACCATTCCGGAATTATTTATAAGAAAATTCACCTCCAACAAACATCTTCCTTTTTCATACGACGCAATGCTTGGAGAGAATAACCGAAAAGATTTCTTCCTGAAAACCTGTGTGATATCAGAAATTATTAAAAATAAATGTAAAGGTAAGCATGTTGGAATTATGCTTCCTGCCCTGCAAAGCACCTCCATGTTAATTATGGCCACCTATCTGGCAGGAAAAATCCCTGTGATGCTAAACTGGACCGTTGGTGAAAAAATTCTTATTCACTGTGTAAAAGAAGCTTCTGTTAGCACCATCTTCTCAGCCAGTAGCTTTGTGGAAAAAATAAAGGATCAACTACCTAAACCGCTATTAAGACAGTTTGTATATCTTGACAAGGAAGTACCAAAAGCCGGACTTAAAGTTAAACTAACAGGATTGATAAAAAGTAAATTTCCCAAATCATTAATTCGTTTAAAAAACATCGATGAAATTGCAGTCATATTGTTTACCTCGGGAAGTGAAAATATGCCCAAAACAGTTCCTCTTACTCATAACAACATTATACACGATTTAAAAGGAACGCTAGAGTTGGTTGATCTTGAAAGAAATAGAGTACTAATGGCATTTCTACCTCCTTTTCATAGTTTTGGATTTACAGTACTATCCATATTGCCAGCTATCACGGGCACGAGAGTAGCCTACTCTCCCGACCCTACTGACGGAAGAGCAATAGTAAGAATCATAAATCACACTTCTGCCTCCATATTAGTTGCAGCCCCAAGTTTTTTAAATATCATATTAAACAATGCACTGCAAAAAGATCTTACAACATTAAAATATGTTGTAAGTGGAGCTGAAGCAATGCCGGATTCAACTAGAAAACATTTTGAACAATTAGCACCTGACGCCTCAATCATTGAAGGTTATGGAATTACGGAATGTTCTCCTGTGTTATCATTAAATCCGCTACAGCATCAGAAAAAAGGTAGTGTTGGGAAAATTATTAAGGGCGTAAAGTGCATCATTCTTGATCTGGACACCAACAAACCACTAGGCCCCAAACAAGAAGGTATGATTTATTTTCATGGAGAGAATATATTTAATGGTTATCTCAATACAGAAATAGAATCACCTTTTGTTATAATAAATGATTTAAGGTACTACAAAACAGGTGATTTGGGATATCTTGATGAAGACGGATATTTATTTTTAACAGGCCGATTAAAGCGTTTTATTAAAATAGCCGGAGAAATGATTAGTCTCCCTTTTATTGAAAATATATTGAGTAATAATTATGGAGAAGTGGATGAAAAAGTACTGGCAGTTGAAGGTAGCGACAAAGTCTCTCCTCCTCAAATAGTTCTTTTTTGTAGCAAACCCATTGCACTTACCGAAGCCAATGAAATGCTTCGTAAAAATAATGCTCCTCCAATAGCAAAAATTTCAAGAATAGAATTGATGGACGAAATACCTTTATTAGGTACCGGAAAAGTAGACTATAAAAAACTCAAAGAAAAGATTATCTGATTAAAAAAATCAATAACTTATTTCATTTTCATTATTGGAGAACCCAAGTAGAACAATAATAGGTCATTATCTCTTACACCATAATTTTCTTACTTTCGCCAATATCTTATGAATAACCTAAGTTCGACATGAAATTTTGGATTTATCTCATAATCAATGATTATATAGATATTCGATAGAATTGTATTTCAGACCACCTATAAATAGTGAGATTCAATTGAAAATTATGAAACGAGCATTTCGTGAGTTCAATGTGGCCCATCATAAAGTTTCCACATTACAGAATAGCGGGCTGTTTTGAATAATTTTCAGGAAGAAGATCGCTGTTTAGTTCCTGATTATACCAATTAAAACAATAAATGCGCCGGTATAATGCCGAGCTAAATTCAAGCTACTTTAGGAACGAAGTGAACTA
>JBNKGY010000243.1:0-6450 GCA_050290065.1 Marinilabiliaceae bacterium | reverse complement strand
GTTAATTGTAACTATTTGATGCTTGTGTTGTACAATAGTATTGCTGTTGCATTATTCAAAAGTAACTGCATGGAGTTCGAAATGACTCTTTTTAGGTTTATTCCATTTGTACCGAATTATTAAGATTGGTTGCTGTAGAAAGTGTTTGTAAGGGAAAAGATAAAAATATGGTTTAGTCAAATTTTCAGGGCATATAGGTTTCACCTATTGTTTTGGAATGCGGCCTTGTTTTTCTTTATTTTTATTACAGGTAATGAATCTGTATTTGTAAATTATTTCAACTTGTTATCAGTTGATTCAATTTATGCTAATATCCTCTTGTTAAGCGCAGCTATAACAGCTCTGTTTACTTTACTAGATATGTTCTTTTCTGATCGGATAATGAGATTTTCTCCAATCCGGACTATGATTTTCTTACGTTCATTACTGTATTTTGCACTGGCATTTGTTATTCTGTTTTTAGCAGGAAATAAAAATATTAATCTTGCCTCTATTAAAGATTATGAAACTGTATTGGCTCATATGCCTCCTATAGGGCTTAATCAGATTCGGTTTCTGGTATATTTTTACATTACCTGTATTATTAATAACTCATTGAGAGCCATGTATAAAAAAATAGGCGTAAGTAATTTTTTTAACTGGTTTTTTGGCAGGCTAAATAAACCGAGAGAAGAAAAGAAAATATTCATGTTTATTGATATGAAATCTTCAACCACTATTGCTGAAAATTTAAAACATGAAAAATTTAGTCGTTTGGTTCAGGATGTATTTAATGATATGTCCATGATTTACAATTATCATGGCGAAATTTATCAGTATTTGGGTGATGGGGCTATTATTTCATGGGATGTTAAAAAGGGAATTAGAAACAGTAATTGTATAAAGGCCTTTTTTGCTTTTTTAAGGGTAATTGAACGACGTTCTAGATATTACAAAAGAAAGTATGGTGATGTACCTAAATTTAAGGCAGGTTTGCATGTTGGTAAAACAATGGTTTTACAGGTTGGAAGTATTCGAAGAGATATTTCGTATAATGGAGATACAATTAATACAGCTGCCCGAATTGAATCAATGTGTAATGAGTACAAACAGGATTTATTAATATCAGGAGTTTTATATGAATATTTAGATGATAAAAAGATATTCAATTATAAAGAAGTGGGTAATATAAAATTAAAAGGTAAAAAACGAGGAGTACTAATTTATCAGGTAAAGCCCAAATTGACGAAACGTAAGAAACGTTAGTGTTTTATTTGTTGCTTGCTTTTGTCATTGTTAATATATGTTAAAATCCATTTTCTTTACTAACTTGTATACATGAAATAACCATTAAGGATTCACACATGATAAAAACTATAAATATTATCATACTTTCATTATTCTGTAATGTAATTTTTGCAGTGAAGCCTTTTTATAATTTCGGATTATATCAAAAGCCAATACATTATTTAAGATCAGAATTAACAAAGGCACTACTGGAAAATAATTTTGAAATCGTTGGTATGTTTAATCCGGCATCAGAAGATTCGCTGGATGTTATTGTGTTTACATGTGATGAGTTAACTAGTCTGGCAACAGGAGTTACAGATAAAGGAGCTTTTGGAGCTACTCTTAAAATCGGATTAATTGGTATGGGAGATCATACTTTAATCACCATGCTTAATCCGAACTACTTTATTCATGCCTACTTCAATTGTAATGCCAACATAGAATCTGTTAATTATATTTGCTCAAAAGTAGATTCTTTATGCATGAATGCTTTATCCGGTTTCTCAATATATCCCGAAGAGTATGGATTTGATGTGTCTTTGAATGAATTAAAGGATTATCATTTTTTACCCACAATGGCTAAGTTTTCAGATGTTGTGGAGTTGCAGGAATATGATGAATATTTAGAAGCTGTATCTACCATTAAATTTAACATATTGAATGGTGTTGATGGTAGTGAATTAATTTATGAGTTATCTTTTGAAGATAAAGAAATAGCGGTGTTTGGGGTTTCTTTTACGAGAGAAGAAAATATTGAAGATGAATTATTGGAATTTATAGGTGCTAAGTGTATATCATCATTACCTATGGAAATTGTTGTTCAGGGAAATAAAGCTTATATTCTCAACCCAAAATATCGAATACCATTATATAAACCAGAGATCAGTATTACAAAACTGTTCAGAATTATCAGCATATCATCTGAAATTAAAGAGTGTATGAGGAATATTGCAAAACTTTAGAACGAATGATATACGTACGATTCTTTCACAAGCATTATAATCCATTCTATTCTTCTTTTATCCTTAATAAATATCCACTTCCGTGGATGTTTACAATTTCTATCTTGGGTTCTTCTTTCAGGTATTTTCTTAATTTAGTAATATATACATCCATGCTTCGCGTGGTAAAATAGTTGTTTTCACCCCATATTGTTTTTAATGCTTTTTCTCTGGGCATTACTTTATTCATATCTAAACAAAGCATTTTTAATAACTCAGCTTCTTTGGGTGAAAGTTGATTTACATGAGCAGGAGATGTGAGTGTTCTTAACTCGTAATTAAACTCAATTTTACCTAAAGAGAAAAGACTAGGAGTATGTTCAGAATCTTTGTAGGCACTTCTGTTTAAAATCGCATTAATCTTGGCAATGAGTATTTCAGAATCGAAAGGCTTGGTTACATAGTCATCTGCACCAATACCAAAGCCTTGAAGTACATCTTCTTTAAGTGTTTTTGCAGTTAAAAAAATCAAAGGAATATCTTCCTCTCTATTTTTTATCTCCCTGCCAATGGTAAATCCATCAATATTGGGAAGCATAACATCTAAAATGCATATATCAAAATGTCCGCTGACAAAAGTCTTTAAGGCATTATTCCCATCTTTAACCCAGGTAACCTGAAAACCATTAATCTCAAGGTACGATTTCATTACTGTGCCAAAATTTTGGTCATCTTCAACCATAAAAACTTTTTTAGTATCATTCATTTCGTTTGATATTTATATTGTTTAATTTATTTACCAGGTAAAATTAGTTTAAATGTTGAACCTTCTCCTAATTTACTTTTAACAAAAATGCTGCCACCATGTTGATCTAAAATAGCTTTTACATAACTTAAGCCTAGACCAAAGCCCTTTACATTATGTATGTTTCCTTTTGTAGCTCTGTAAAATTTTTCAAATATTTTAACCTGTTGTTCTTTTGACATTCCAATACCATTGTCTTTTACATAAATTTCAAGGTCATTTTTGTTATTGCATGTATCAATGGAAATTTTAGGTGTTTCTTTGGAATATTTAAGTGCGTTTTCTAAAAGGTTTACAATAATATTGGTAAAATGAATTTCATCAACATTATAAACGGTGAAATCAGCTTTTAAGTTTGTTGTAATTTCTGCAGATTTCTGTTCTGCAAGTAATTTCATTTTATCAACAGCTTCGTTTATAAGTAAGTGAACATCTGTTTTTACAGGCATAAGCTGAAACTCGCTTTTTTCAATAAGCGACATTTGTAAAACTCTCTCTACCTGATTGTTCATTCTTTTGTTCTCCTCTTTTATTATTTTTAAAAATGGAGAAATATGTTCAGGTTTATTTAATATCATTGGGTTGGCAATATTATCAGTGGCCAGATTTATGGTAGCTATCGGGGTTTTGAATTCATGTGTCATATTATTGATGAAATCAGTTTTTATTTCAGATAGCTTCTTCTGATTTAAGATTGTTTTAAGTGTAAATGAAAAGGTTAGAAGTATAAATAATGTGAATATAACTGATGAACCTAGCAGTATTCCTAATGATTTGTATATGAATTGTTCTTGATGAGGAAAATATATGTCTAACGCAAAGTTTGAAAGTGTGCGGAAAATATCGTTTGGAAATAAATTGGCCACAAAGTTAAAGTTACTTTCATCTCGGTTATAATCTCCAGAGGCCATATTAGTTAATGTACCGTCTCTACGATTAATAATTGCATATTCATAATCCAGGTTGATTCCTCTGGCATCAAGTTCGTAATTTAAAATTTTTGTCAGATTATCGATGTCCACTCTTCGTGATATGTCACTCGAACGCATTTCAAATTCATAGGTGAATTGATTGTAATAATTTAATGCACTGGGATCCTGATCGTTTTGAATTAACCGACGAATTGAATCTTCAATGCTTTTGATCGTATTTTCAACTTCATTTACCTCTTGCTGGTTATTGTATTCTATGTTTTCCTTTCTGTATATGAATTGTTTGGGTTTGCCGTTTGTTTGGATTTCAATCCGGGTTTCAAAAAGACCTTTTGGTAGATAATTGTTGTTATTTATTTCTTTAGAAGTATCTTTTTTATCAGTTTGTTGCTCTGTTTCTCCGGGTTGAGGAAAATAGGGAATGTTGTTTTGCAGCGTATCGTTCTGTGATTTTACAGAACCGTTACCACCAAATGAAAAATGCTGCTGTAAAAAATAGTTTGCTTGTTGCTCATATTGAGCTCTTTTTACAGTTGCATAAAGTGCATCATATATGGTAGCATTAAACTTTTCTTTTCTAACATTGATGGCATTGTTCATCCAAAAAAACTGTACCAGTATAATGCCCAATAATGAAAACCCCATTAAAACGACCAATCCTGTAAGTGACTTCTTTTTCATTAACTAATTTAATTGAATTAAGATATGCGACAAATGCATTGATAACCTGGATTCTATAATTTCAACAGAACTCAAATTAAAAATATTTTTCATGTGTTTATAATTTTATCAAGACTATGATAGCCAATACAAAATTCAATCATGTTCCTTTGTGCCCAATTATTTGTTCTGGTCATGCCAGTTACAAATGTAAATATATAGTATTTTCAGAGCTAATTGAAGACTTTAACTTTTCCTTAACCGATTTTAACCCTAACTTAACTGCTGTATGTTAATTACTTGCTTAAATTTGAATTGTCAATTTATTAAACATTCAGGTTAAAAGGAATTCGTCTTACTAATCATTAAAATTTGAAGTCATGAAAAGTCTGAATTCAAAAGTGATTATAGCCGTATTAGTTATTGCCAGTTTATTTTCTTTAAAAGTACCAGCACAGAATACAAATTCAACGGCAGTAATTAAAGAGTTACAAAATGCAAAAGATGATTCTGTTCATTCTTCGTTGAGTTTTTATAGTACTGAATTTGAGGTAAATGATTTATCGGTAATGCATAAAAAACTGGATAGCATATTCAATTCGCTCGATAAGGATTTAAATAAGAAGATTAAAGTATTGGCTTTTAAGTTAGATTCTGTGAATAAGGGATTTATGTTGTTTCAGAATTTTGATTTTCAAATGAATATGGATTCTTTGATGGATGAGTTTTCAAAACGTTATGCAAATGATAAAAGAGTAGAGGAGTTGTTAAAAAAACATTTAGGAACTGACGTAAACTCAAATATGGTTTTCAATGATTCCTTATTAAGTGGTAAAAACCATATTATGAACATTGAAGTGATGACAGATTCAATCCAGGATGGAGCCAAAACTATTGTGAAGCAAAAAATAATTATAAAATCAGATATTGATACTATAGGTAATGAAAATCCGGTAATAATTGAAAAGGTTTTAAGTGATGATGGTACGAAGAGCGATGTTACCATTTCATATCAGAATAAAAAGGAAGTCATCCATCCTGATTATAATGTTAAAGTGGAAAAGTTTGATAAAGTGAAAAAGGATGCTGCCACAAATATACGGTCAGAATACATTGAAGAAATTCCACTCGCTGATATTGATATACTATTAAAAGCAGGTATTCCGGCAAGAGTGATTATTGCTCCTGAATTAATACCTGATAAAATAAATTTGAATGTTAAGTCTGAAGAAAAGTTTGGTCATCAGAAAAGAATAATTGCACTGTCATTAGATTTCTCAAATCAATCTTCAATGCAAGTCATCTTATTAAATAACAATGGTCGAAATATTTTTGAGGAAAATAAAAAGAAATTTGCAGGTACCTATAGCCATGAAATAGAAATAGATGAATCGATGGTTCCTTATTATTTCCTCATTATTAAGAATGGTAAATTATTTGGAAGGTTAATAAAATAATATTGTGTGTTGACCAGAGTTAGTCCTGAAATATTGAAATTTTACGACTATATCAGGTTATTAGTTTTTTCATTTTTAGATTGGGTTTTTGTTTGCGAGGTGCAGGTCATTGGGGTGGCCTGCACTTTTATTATGGCATTAAATTTTGATAACAGTACATTTTAATTTCCTTCAGTTTTCTATTCAGCCTGATATACAATATATTATAAATACGGGTTTAAATGCTTTAAATAACAATTCTTTAGTTGGGTTGATTTGGTAGGCACCTATAATTAAAATTAAACCCGTATTTCTGATGTATGTTTTTAGTAACCTGAGTTCGATATAAAATTAATGGCTCAAATCGCTTATAAATATTGAGTTTTAAGGAATGTTTGCGAAAGCAT
>JBNKGY010000242.1:0-6494 GCA_050290065.1 Marinilabiliaceae bacterium | reverse complement strand
ATGGATGGGGATTTGGAGATAAATCCAAGTCTGATGTCATTTCAGCTGTTGAAACTCCTTATTGGGATCAATTATTACAAAAATATCCTAACTCGCAGTTAAATGCGTCAGGAGAATATGTAGGTCTGCCAGATGGACAAATGGGAAATTCAGAAGTTGGACACTTAAATATAGGTGCAGGTAGAGTGGTGTATCAGGATTTAGTTAAAATTAACCGTGCATGTGCAGATGGTTCAATTGCTAAAAATCCGGAATTAGAGAAGGCTTATAACTATGCAAAAGAAAGTGGCAAGAAAGTTCATTTACTAGGATTAGTTTCTCAGGGTGGTGTGCATAGTAGTCAGGATCATATTCATAAATTGATTAGTGTGGCAAAAGATTATGGTTTATCTGATGTTTTTGTACATGCTTTTATGGATGGTCGTGATACTGACCCTAAGAGTGGAAAAGGTTTTATGAGCAATTTATTAGCTCATATGGATGAGACGGTAGGTAAAGTGGCATCCGTAACAGGACGTTATTATGCAATGGATAGAGATAAGCGTTGGGAAAGAATTAAAATTGCTTATGATGCTATGGTTACCGGAGTGGGAGAAACTCAAACAACAAATATTCTGGATGAGATTCAATCTTCATATGACGCTGGTGTAACTGATGAGTTTATTAAACCAATTGTTCAGGTTGATGCAAATGGAAATCCGGTAGGTAAAATTGAAGAGGGAGATGTTATTGTTTTCTTTAATTTCCGTAACGACAGAGCGAAAGAGCTAACCGTTGTTTTAACTCAGCAGGATATGCCTGAAGCCGGAATGAAGACAATTCCACTTCATTATTGTACAATGACACCATATGATGCTAAGTTTAAAGGGATGCATATTCTTTTTGACAAGGATAATGTACAAAATACAATTGGAGAGGTAGTTTCGAAGGCCGGTTTAAAACAGCTTAGAATTGCTGAAACAGAAAAGTATGCCCACGTAACATTCTTCTTCTCAGGAGGGCGTGAAGAGGTTTTTGAAGGTGAAGATAGAATTCTTGTAAATTCTCCAAAAGTAGCAACTTATGATCTTCAACCAGAGATGAGTGCTTTTGAGGTAAAAGATAAAGTGGTAGCCGAGTTGAATAATAAGAAATACGATTTTATCTGTTTAAACTTTGCCAACGGTGACATGGTTGGTCATACTGGAGTTTACGAGGCAATTGAAAAAGCTGTAAAGGCTGTTGATAATTGTGTTGAGTCAGTTGTAGAGGCTGCCAAAGCAAATGGATATGAGGCTATCATTATTGCAGATCATGGTAATGCTGATAATGCAGTGAATGCTGATGGTTCTCCAAATACAGCTCACTCATTAAATCCAGTACCTTTTGTTTGGGTAACTGAGCGTGAAGGTGATGTTAAGAATGGAGTTTTAGCGGATGTTGCACCTTCATTATTAAAATTAATGGGGGTTGATCAACCTGCTGATATGAGTGGAAAATGTCTTATTGACATAAAATAATAACCTTTGATAAAAGGAATCAAAGCAGTAACTCATTTGAGTTACTGCTTTTTTATAACTTTATATAGGAATTCAGATGATTCAAATTGATGATAAAATAATAAGTCTCGAGCTATTCCAGCAGAAGTTCATTTGCAATATTGCTAAATGTCATGGAGTATGCTGTGTTGAAGGAGATTCAGGAGCCCCACTTGAAAAGGAAGAAGGAGAGATTATTGATGAAATCTATCCTAAAATAAAACATCTTCTTTCGGATGATTCTATCGAAATTATTGAGAAAGAAGGTACTTCAGTTATTGATTTTGAAGATGAATTGGTAACGCCTATTGTTCATGGTAAAGAATGTGTATATACTTATTTTGATACAAAGGGAACTGTTCATTGTGCTATCGAAATAGCCTGGAAGCAAGGATTAGTTGACTTTAGAAAGCCCATATCCTGTCATCTTTATCCAATTAGAACCAAAAAATTAAGTCAGGGAGAAGCATTGAATTATGATGTGTGGCCAATTTGTGATGATGCGAGAGAACTGGGTAAGGTAAAAGGTGTGCCTGTGTACAGGTTTTTAAAAGAACCTTTAATTCGAAAATACGGAGAAGCCTTTTATAATGAAATGGAAGAGTCTGAGAAAATACTGCGAGAAAAAGATTTATTGTAATTTAGATTGACTTAATTCATGCTTTGAAATACGGATCTTTTGTATCTTGTGTCACTTAATTTATATAATAGATATACGATGGAAGGTATTAAAACATATATAAGTGAGAATAAAGATCGGTTTCTAAGTGAGTTATTTGATTTACTCAGGATTCCCTCAATAAGTAGTGTTGAATCACACAAGCCGGATATGCATAGAGCGGCTGAAATGTGGAAAAAGATATTACTAAAATCAGGTGCTGATAAAGCAGAGATTTTTGAAACTCCCGGGAATCCTATTACCTATGCTGAGAAAATAATTGATAAAAACTTACCTACAGTTCTTGTCTATGCTCATATGGATGTAATGCCAGTTGATCCGATTGAGCTTTGGAATACAGATCCTTTTGAACCTGTTGTAAAAGATGGTGTTATTTATGGTCGTGGTGCTGATGATGATAAAGGACAGTCCTTTATGCATGCAAAAGCATTTGAGTTTATGGTGCAAACCAATCAATTACCATGTAATGTCAAGTTTTTAATTGAAGGAGAAGAAGAGGTCGGATCCGTTAATCTTCCAAAGTTTTGCGAAGAGAATAAAGATTTGCTAAAAAGTGATGTTATTCTAGTGTCAGATACATCTATGATTTCACCTGGAATACCTTCTATAACCACTGGTCTTAGAGGTTTGGCTTATTGGGAGGTGGAAGTTACAGGTCCATGTCGTGATCTGCATTCTGGTTTGTTTGGAGGTGCAGTTGCAAATCCTATTAATGTGTTAGCAAAAATGATTGCCCAAATAATAGATGAAAAGGGGTATATCACAATACCTGGATATTACGATGATGTAATTGATGTATCGTTAGAAGAAAGAAATCAAATGGCACAAGCTCCATTTGATGAAAGAACATATAAGTCAGCAATTGAAGTTGAGGCGTTGGATGGTGAAGAAGGTTATTCAACAAGTGAAAGAACAGGGATACGACCGTCTTTTGATGTATGTGGAATTTGGGGAGGATATACTGGGGAAGGTGCCAAAACAGTTCTACCTTCAAAGGCATATGCTAAATTATCCTCCAGATTAGTTCCTAATCAGGATCATCATAAAATTGCAGAACTATTTAAAACCTACTTTGAAGCCATTGCACCCAATAGTGTTAAGGTAAATGTTAAGATTTTGCATGGAGGGCAAGGATATGTTTGTCCAATAGATCTTCCGGCATATAAAGCAGCTGAGGATGCCTATACTAAGGTTTTTAGTAGAAAACCTGTGCCTGTTCGTAGTGGAGGTTCTATTCCTATTATATCAACATTTGAAGAAATATTAGGTGTTAAATCAATATTAATGGGTTTTGGTCTAGAGTCAGATGCAATACATTCTCCCAATGAGAACTTTCCTTTGGAGCAATTTTATACCGGGATAGAAGCTATTCCGTATTTCTATGAAAATTTTGTAAAGTATACTCGTTAACCAGATGCTCCTGTTTGAAATAGTTTGTTTTTAATAGAAATTTCAATTTATTACTATATAGATGTGAATTAACTAAAGGAAATAAAGACTAAGAAAGAGCTGATTTTGTTGAATTCAGCACTTTTTTTGTGTGAAAAAATGAGAGGTGGTGAAAAATTGTAACAAAATAACTCAATGTACTTATGAATTAAAACAAATTATTACCTATTCGTTTTAATTATTTTTGACTTTTATGGTGTAAACGTCAGAAATCATTTGGTTTGAAAAGTTTTTTTAATCAAAAGTGTAAAAAATGAGTGTTTGGTGTGAAAAATCAGGGCATCTGTGTTAAAAAAGTTGTTGTGAATGAAAAAAATCATATTTTTTGGAGGTTTTAATTTAGAATTATATATTTTTGCTTCGCTAACTCGAAGAAATATTAAACAATTATTTAAATTATGGCAACATTAAGATTTCAAGCATTAAATGAGTTGCTTTCAAGAGCACCTAAAGATGTTACGTTACCATCTAATAAGGTAACAGATTACTATGGCGACATGGTATTTAATACCGAGTCAATGAGAAAGTACCTTTCAACTGATTCATTTGCTGCAGTAAAAGCTGCAAATGCAAAAGGTGGTACTATAGACCGCAAAATGGCTGATGGTATTGCTTCAGGAATGAAAGCTTGGGCTATCGAAAAAGGAGCCACTCATTACACTCACTGGTTTCAACCATTAACTGATGGAACTGCAGAAAAGCACGATGGTTTTATTGACTATGGTGATGATGGAAGTATTATTGAAAACTTCTCAGGAAAACTATTAGCTCAGCAAGAGCCTGATGCATCATCTTTCCCATCTGGAGGTATCCGTCAAACTTTTGAAGCTCGTGGTTATACCGCTTGGGATACTTCATCTCCTGCTTTTATTGTAGGTACTACACTATGTATTCCTACCGTATTTATTTCTTATACAGGTGAAGCTTTAGACTATAAAACTCCTTTGTTAAAAGCATTAGCTGCTGTTGATGAAGCTGCAGTTGCTGTTTGTCAATATTTTGACAAAAATGTAACGAAAGTACATACCAACATGGGTTGGGAACAAGAATATTTTTTAGTAGATGAAGCTCTTTATCAAGCACGTCCTGATTTAGCATTAACTGGTCGTACATTGATGGGGCACTCTTCTTCTAAAGATCAACAATTAGATGACCACTATTTTGGATCTATTCCAGAGCGTGTAGCTAAATTTATGATCGATCTTGAAATAGAAGCTCATAAATTAGGTATGCCAATTAAAACTCGTCATAACGAGGTTGCTCCTTCTCAGTTTGAGTTAGCTCCTATTTATGAAGAGGCGAACTTAGGAAACGATCACAACCAATTAATTATGGATGTGATGAAAAAAGTTTCTCGTCGTCATAAATTCCGTGTATTGTTCCATGAAAAGCCATTTGCAGGAATTAATGGTTCAGGTAAGCACAATAACTGGTCTTTAGGAACAGATACTGGTGTTGTATTATATGCTCCAGGAAAAAATCCTAAATCAAACCTACAGTTCTTAACTTTTGTGGTTAACACATTAATGGCTGTATATAAAAATCAGGATTTATTACGTGCATCTATCCTTACAGCTTCTAACAGTCACCGTTTAGGTGCTAATGAAGCTCCTCCTGCAATTATCTCTGCATTCCTAGGAACTGAAGTTTCTGCCATGTTGGATAAGATTGTTGCTGAGGTGCCAGATCACAAAATGACTCCTGATGAGAAGACTGCTCTTAAATTAGGTATTGGTCGTATTCCTGAAATTATCTTAGATAATACTGACCGTAACCGTACTTCTCCATTTGCATTTACAGGAAACCGTTTTGAGTTCCGTGCAGTAGGTTCTTCTGCTAACGCTGCTGCTTCAACAACTGTTTTAAGTGCAGCTGTTGCTGATCAGTTAAGAGAATTTAAAGTTGAAGTTGATGCTATCATCGAGAAAGGAACTAAGAAAGACGAAGCTATCTTCCAGGTTCTTAAAAAATTAATCATCGAATGTGAGCCAATCCGTTTTAACGGTGATGGTTACTCTGATGAGTGGAAAGACGAAGCTGCAAAAAGAGGCTTAACAAACATCACAAGTGTACCAGAGTCTTTAAGTAAATATTTGGAGGCTCCAGCTAAGAAAACTTTAGTTGACGGTGGCATCATGAGTGAAAAAGAGCTTGAAGCTCGTGTGGAAGTAGAATTAGAGAAATTTGTATATAAGATTCAAATTGAATCTCGTGTTCTTGCAGATTTAGCTATCAACCACATTGTTCCTACTGCAGTAACATATCAAACAAAGTTAATTCAGAATGTTCAAGGTCTTAAGGATTTATTTTCAGATGCTGAATTTAAAGAATTAGCTGGTGCAAGATTAGACTTAATCGCAGATATTTCTAAACATACTACTGCTATTAAGAAGAAGAGAAAAGAAATGATTGAGGCGCGTAAAGAATGTAACATTATGGAAGAAGGTTTGGAAAAAGCATATGCTTATGACCAAAAAGTTCGTCCTTATCTTGATGATATTCGTTACCATATCGACAAATTAGAGTTGATCGTTGACGATGAGATTTGGCCATTGCCAAAATATCGTGAGATGTTATTCAACTGCTAGAATATAATTCACAAAATAAATAAAGGGTTGACAAATCAGGTCAACCCTTTTATTTTGCTTTTAATTTCAGGATTTAAGTAATCACTCTTAAAAGAGAGAGCTTTATTTTGTTCTTCTAATTTGTTTGAAGCTGATTTTAAGTGTTTTTTCAAAATGCCTGATTTGTTTAATTTCTTTGGAAGTAATGAGGCATAGTGAATATCCTTTTTTGCCGGCACGTGCTGTTCTACCACTTCGGTGTGTGTAATATTCATCTTTATC
>JBNKGY010000241.1:0-6497 GCA_050290065.1 Marinilabiliaceae bacterium | reverse complement strand
CAATACCTTGCTCAAGCCACTTCAGGTTGAAAAACCTAATGAAAATCTAACGCTTCAGGAAACAATAGAATCTATAGAAAAACAAATAGCTGTTCGCTTTGATTCTCTTGTAAAGGATGAATTCATCATAGTTCCCATACGAACGCCAATAGAATTTCATGTTCTTGATTCTGAAACAAAAAAAACCATCCCTGTCATTTATTTACAAGTCAATGATGATACTCCAAAGTACCTCATCGCTCAATCGGATAAATTTATAGTTCCAAATCTTTTTGCCACCGATTCTCTGGTTTTCGAATCTCAGTTTTATAACAAAACACGACTTACAGTTTCCGATCTAAAAGCCAATAACAACACATTATATTTATTGCCGGATACTATTAAGCTGGATGAAGTGTCCATTGTGGCTTATATGACCAACGGGGTAAATTACAAAATCTCAGATCATTCACTTGAAGTAAATATGACGGATCTGGGATTACTGGCGGGTGAAACAGATGGTGATGTTTTGCAACTGATCCGGTCAATGCCCGGAATAAAAACCCCCAGCGGAAAGCCAGGCGATTTAGCCATCAGGGGAGGCCGTTTTAGCCATAACCTCATTTACTTTGATAATATCCCTATCTACCATCAGGGGCATTTCTTTGGTACTGTTTCTCCTTATAATCCGGGAATTGTTGATAAGATGTATGTTTACCGCGGCGCACTTCCGGCCAAATGGGGAGGCAGAGTAGGTGGTTTGGTGGATATTCACTCCAGCGAAAAAATTCCGGATGAGGTTCACGGTGGAATCTCTTTGAATACGGTATATGCTGCTGCACAGACTAAAATTCCATTGGTAAAAAATAAACTAGGACTGATACTTTCTTTGCGTTCTAATTATCCCTTAAAGCAGCTTTCACCTAAAATGCAGGAGTATTCAGATTTGAATTTTCAGGGAAGTAATATCGCACCTGTTCGTTTGGATGACCGAAATAAACTGGAAAACCTGGGTGTTTTGTTTCGGGATATGAATGGGAAGCTAATTTATAATATCAACGATAAACACAGGGCTTCGGTAAGTTTCATTCATATTAATAATGACTTTAATTATTTATTTCACAGTTTGTCGCACAATGGTACCGAAAAGCAAAATGCTGAGCTAAATAACCAGGGGATTGCAGCTAATTGGAAAGGACAGTTCACCAATAAAATCAGTTCAACGGTTTTAGTTACTTATTCTGAACTGGATATAAAAGAGAAAATACATCAGGAAGAGGAGGGTATGGTAAGAAGATCGGAAAATACAGTAAATCAGCTAAATGACTTAAAGGTGGGTTCCGGAATAAATTATAAATTCAATCCATCTTTAAATATAAGTGTAGGGTACGAATGGCTGCTTCAGGAAATGCAGCATACAGAGGAAAGATTAAGCGGTCCTCCACCACCTCCGGATAAGAATACGAACGCCATTACCCACACCTTTTATGGAAATATTAATAAAACATTCGGGGGTAAACTAATTACCCAAATTGGATTGCATAACGATTATTACCAGCCTTTCGGTAAATGGTATACCGATCCGCGCATTTCACTCAGTTATCTGGCTGGCAGGTATGTATCACTGAAAGCCTCGGCAGGGCGTTCGCACCAATTTATTAAAAAGGATTTAACAGGTGATTTTGAAGACTTTTTAATTGCCAATCATTTCTGGTACCTGTCCTCTGATAAACGTCCACCATTAGAAGGAGTTCAGGCTATGGTGGGAGCCTCTTTTGATTTATCGTCCTGGATTGTGGATTTGGAATTGTACGCCAAAAACACATTACACGTATCTAAACACATTAGTCCCAATACCCTCGAAATCCCCATCGGTAATCTGCATACCAAAGGAGCCGATCTTTTTATTAAAAAACGCTGGAAAGCCATTGAAGCATGGACAGCTTATTCACTAAGTGAAACCCTGGCCGACTTTGGCACAACCAATGTGGTGTATTTTGATCAAACGCATTCGGTAAACCTGATGCTTATGGCCAATTATCACCGTTGGAATGCTGCTATCTCCTGGGATTACAGCACCGGCTTACCTGTAATATTACCTGATTTAAACAAAGAGAATACCCCCAATCCGGATGCTCCAGAATCTATAGATGTGCCTTACAAAAATCGATTCCCGGCTCAACATCAGTTAGATTTTTCATTAACATATCAGCTTTGGCCTCAAGAGCATCGTTTAAAAGGAGTGGTTGGGCTGTCGTTCTTAAATTTATACAACAGGGAGAATATTATTAACCTGTACCAAAAGCAAATCAGTAAATACGATTTATACCGTAATACCATCGGTTTTTCACCGAATCTTCAAGTAAGTATTTCTTTTTAAGATATGATCTTTAGCTGATTAATCACCTTCGCTGGTCTTTGATTCATGAATTTTCATTTGAAGGTTGGAATTCAAATGTTGGTGAATTATTCAGGTTATGCCAATTAAACATTTATACCTATTAAAACTATAAATGCGCTAGTATAATGCCGAGCTAAATCACCTGATTTGCAGCTGTAGTACGTGCGTGCAATACCTACCTGTTGTGTAAGCGGTTGTATTAAAATGGTTGCAACCTTGTTGATAAAAAGCCCCTTTTTATGTTGTTGACTAAGCATACAACAAAGAAGGGGCTAGTTGATTGTTGTTAATGTTTACTTAACAAATATTTTCAAGATGCTCTTCTAGTATTTGTTTTATTCGTTTGGGCGTCTGATTCCCTTTGTAGGCACAATATACTATTTCTTTATATTCTCCTTCATCTAAACTATCTAAAACCTCCGTATTACCAGTATCAATATATTTTTTATTTATAGTTTCAGCTTTTATGGGTTTAATTTGGCTGAAATATAAAAAGGTACTTTTATTAAAGTGGAACCCATTCTTTCCAATAACCTTTTTAGCCGGAAAATGGTAGCAGTGTTTTGTATCAGTCAAAATACAACCACAATGTAAATCTCCACCATTAACATCAATTTGTGATGATGGTAAACTAATTATTATTTAATCGTCTCCTCTATTACAAACAACAATGGCAAATTTATCTTTAGATTTACCGTTAGGGAAGGTATAATTTTTAACGTGAAGAATATTGCCGGATGATAGCATTTTATAATGAAGCGTAAAATTCCAGGTTCTCAAGAGCATTATTATAAATGCTTTGCTTTTCGTTATCTTCCTTAATTAATTCAGTAAAGTCAATACTATATGGAGTAACGTTTACTTCATCAAATAAAACGTCTTCTCCACCCTTACTATCAACAATTTTTTTCCAAAGTCCGTTTTCTTTGTGTGTGAAAGCAACTAACTCTTCAGAATTTTTTTTGCCATAAACAGATAGTACTTCATCAATTAGTTTTAGTTCAGCGTCAGAAAAATCAAGATCCTCGAATCCCTTACGAGGAATAACCCTTTTCCCCCTTTCATCGGCAACAGGAATAATGAATTCTGAATATTCATTTCCTTCAAACTTAATGTCATCATAAATAACTGGCGATACAGGGCCTAATTTCCATACTTTATAATCAAGCCAGGTAATAGGGTATCCATACCTTTCTATGGAAAGCTCATCAATGATGTAAAGCAGTTTTAATAGTTTTGTATGATATACTACTTCAAGATCAGTAGTAATCTTAACTAATAAATTACCTATTTTATCTTTATTTATTTTTGTGCCAAGACACATAACTAAGTAATTAAAGCTGGTTTATTGTAGAAAACGGATATATGCAATGCATTGTTTGTTGCATCCAACGGATGCAGTATGTGTACAAACGTAATATATTTGTAACACATAACATACACATATTTACACTTTTAACATTTACACCAACCCAATATTTTCTAAACACCATAATCCATCCGGTTGAATTATGAAATAGCCTTGAATACCAAAGTGCAATTTCGTGCGGGAAAGCTTAATCCTTAACAAATGGATTGCACGATAAAACGATAAATACCGTTAATTATTACCGATAGCTCGTGTTACAACTTCTTCGTTTATTCCTATTACAAAATCGGCTATATTCAATTGGTATTACACGAATTTTCTATTGATTTCTCACCAAATTTTCAAGTAAGTATAAAAAAATAAAGAGGAGGGGTTGGGTAGCTTCTAACCTTGTTCGTAATTGGTTCAAATAATTGGGAGATTAAAATTTATCCAAATCCTGTAAGAGAGAAAGTAAACTTTAGCTTTTTAGGTAGCAATGAGATTCTATTCGCTCTATCTGACATTATCGGGATAGTATCACACACAAAAATGAATCATTAGATCTGTCGATTTGGAAGGATGGAGTTTATATGGTTCGTTTTTACACCGATAAAGAGGTTATTGAGTACGGTAATAATTAAAGAATTGTGTGAGACTATGAAATGGTGTCACTTTTAGAAAACAAAATTTTATTATAATAAACATGAAAAGAAAAATGAAAATCAGAATACTTAAAAATCTAGCATTCGCATTCATCACTGTTTTTATTAGTAATGCTTGCCAGGATGAAAATAACGGTATACAGGATATAAATTCTTCTTCCGGATATTCCGGAACAGCGTCAGTAACGCAAGGTTTAGCTACAACAACTACTACAAATTTATATCAACAAGGAGCCAGAATCTCCGGAATAGGTTCCATCACAGATGCCAATGGCACTAGCTGGGTTGTTCCTGCCAAAGTAAATTATAACAACAACTCCTTTCCATTTGCACCTGACTTATTTAACCCATATGGGAAAAAGTATGCCACAGCTGCTGAGGCTTTAGCAGACTTTGATGAAAATGATATAGTAGAAATTGATGCTGAAGGAGATATTATTACTGGCTATATTTTTGCCGATAATTATTTTGAGTTATATGTAAATGGTGTACCTGTGGGTAAAGATGCCATTCCGTTTACCGATTTTAATTCACATATAGTAAAATTTAAAGTGTCAAAACCTTATACCATTGCCATGAAGCTTGTTGACTGGGAAGAAAATTTAGGGTTAGGTTCAGAAAACAACCGTGGGTATGCGTATCATCCTGGCGATGGAGGAATGGTAGCTGTGTTTAAAGATGCAAGCGGAAATACGGTAGCTACCACAGGAAGCAATTGGAAAGCACAAACTTTCTATACGGCTCCCATCAAGGATTTAAGCTGTCCTGCAGAAAATGGAACAACACGAAGTACAGCTGACTGCAGCACAGAGGGTGTAGCAGATGGAACTTTATTTTATGCACTACACTGGGCAGTGCCGGAAGAGTGGATGAATGAGGATTTTAACGATTTATCATGGCCCAATGCAACTACCTATACAAATAATGCTATTGGTGTAGATAATAAACAATCGTACACAAATTATACAGATGTTTTTGATGACCCTTTGAATGATGCCGAATTTATCTGGAGCACCAATGTGATTTTAGATAATGAAGTGATTGTAAGATATACTGTTCAGTAATAAATGGATCTATTCAATCGAAAAATACAAGTATCAATAACCTGCAAAAAATAAATTAACTATAAATATCCGGAATCTTGATACTTGGATCTTGATATTGAAAAGTTACTAATAACCTTAAGACGATGATTAAAAAAATAATAAATGGAATAATGATAGCAGTAATTTTTATGGTATCTACCATGTGTAGTAGCAATGATGATTCTGCTTATGAAACTTCTGATTTTACTTTAAATAGTATTGCAGTTGAAAATGGTGAACTATTAGACGAATACAAGTGTGAGCAGAAAGTGGATGATGTGGAAAACTCTATTCCTCTCTCGTGGGCGAATATACCTGAAGGAACAAAATCATTGGCAATAAGTATGGTGCATTACCCAAACCCTGAGGATTTAACCCATCCAAATTCGTATTTGGTGCTTTGGGATATTGATCCTGGTGTAACAGAAATACCTTATGGAACTGCCGATGATGGCCCATGGCTTATGGGCTCAAACAAAGATGGTACAGCCATTTCTTATACCTCGCCATGTTCACCAACCAGCAGTACACATAAGTATACTATCACACTGTATGCATTGTCAGATACTCCAGCAGTTTTACCACTGGCAAGTTCAATTGATGTTAGTTACGAAGTACTTATGGATGCTATTTCAGAGGTGACAATAATTGATACGGCAACGTTAACTTTTAATTCAGTTACACCATAAGGTAAAATACCGGTTATGTAATACTATCGATAGAAAAGTCGAGAGGTATTTTTAATTTAAACGTAGTAGGTTCAAATAATGCTTAAACCCGTATTGTGTATTAGAGAACATTGAAAGTACGATAAAACAAAGCTTCAGCGAAACGAGGCATAGCATCGTTCTGGTAAGTTGAGGTGAAGCAACGAAGTATCTTGTTTTGAAGTAAGTTCAATGTGCAATAGCCTTTCTAATGCATATTGGGGTTAAATCTATAAACCTGAGTTCGATATAAAATTAATGGCTCAAATCGCTTATAAATATTGAGTTTTAAGGAATGTTTGCGAAAGCATA
>JBNKGY010000240.1:0-6498 GCA_050290065.1 Marinilabiliaceae bacterium | reverse complement strand
TTTCGCAAACATTCCTTGAAACTCAATATTTATAAGCGATTTGAGCCATTAATTTTATATCGAACTCAGGTTATTAAATTGGATTGATTCAAGATAAATCATCACGATAAAATACAACGTTAAAATACAACGTTAAAATAAATTATTTAAACTTTCCTATTTGGACAATCTCTTTATTATTAATGGTATGATATTTAGCTCCCTGAATTCCTATAACAAACATAGCTTCAGCTAATTCCTCCGATCTCACACTGAAATTATTGCCCAATATCTTAATCAAGGGATAAAACATTCGAAAAAGAACATATGTAACATTGGATTCTTTTCGCTTTTCAACAGGGAATATATAGGCAGGATGAAAAGTATAACTATTTTCAAGATTATTGAAAATTATATTCTCAGCCATTCCTTTGTATTTGGCAAATGGGATCTTACTTTTTTCGCTTCTATCTGCTCCTGCTCCACTTAAAAAGCAAAAATTAGCTATTGGGCTATAATGTCTTAAAACATCTACAAAGGCTTTTGTATAATCGACTGTAATTTCCTTAAATTTTTTATTAGAAACAGCACCCGTATATGCACCCAAGCAAAAAAACACCGCATCAACGTTTTTAAAATGCTCCTCGTTACCTGAATAATCATTAAAGTCATCAAGAACAATCTCAAGCACCTTATCGCTATGCTGGTTTGATTTTTTTCGGACAAAACTGATTATTGTAGATATCGCAGATGAACTGATACATTTATTTAGTACAATTTTTCCTATCATTCCGGATGCTCCGGTAATAATAACTTTACTCATATACAGCTGTCTTTTAGATATATTTTGCAAAAAGCTTATAACCCGAGTTCGACATAAAATTTGGATTACATCGTAGAAGGTTTATACTACATCAATAGTAAGATATTAATACTCATAAATCAATTCTACAATTCCCTTGGCAAGTATAAAATGTTACGGAAAGCAATTGAATATAGACTCTCAAAGAATAAGTAGATTGACTTACTGCTTCTCAATAAAACCTTTCTGCTTCTCATTATCGATTGACTGATTAATCCACTACCACTCTGCTTGAGATTAATAAAAATACCTAAAGTGTAGGTATATCGAAGCAAGTAAAATAGAAACCAACATGATGGGTAATCCAACCTTCAGATAATCAAGAAATTTTAAAGGGTGATCTGTCTTTTGACTAAAACCAGCCACAATAATATTTGCAGCAGCACCAATAATAGTTCCATTTCCTCCAAAGCAGGCTCCGAGTGACAAAGCCCACCATAACGGATTAACATCACCACCTGTTGCTCCTCCCATATTTTCAATAACAGATATCATGGTTGCTGTATATGGGATACTATTGATAATAGTTGTAAATACAGCCGACATCCATAAGATTAACTGAGTTGCGATACTTGCCTCACCTTTGGTAGCAACTATCATTTTATCCGCCAAATAATTTACAACTCCCGTCTTTTCCAATCCTCCAACGATAATAAATAAACCAATAAAAAAGAACAGTGTTGACCACTCCAATTCCTGTAAAATTTCATCTGGTTTTTGTTGGGTTACCAGCATTAATAAAAAACCACCCCCTAATGCAACTGTCGCTAAATTAATATGATGTAAATGATGTGTAATAAATGCCGAAATGATAAGCGCAAAAACGACCAGATTTTTCATCAAAAACCCTTTATCCTTTATGGCTCTTTTCTCATCAAAATACTTGATGCTTTCATGATCAACTTTTGCAGACATTAGTTTTTTGTAATAAATCAGTCTCAACATGCCCAATGTTACCAAGGATACAATGATGACAACAGGCAGATTATTATTCAAAAAATCCATAAAATCAAGATTCGTAGCACCTCCTATCATAATATTTGGTGGATCACCAATTAATGTGGCAGTTCCTCCAATATTTGAAAACAGGATTTCTGATATAAGTAATGGTAAGGGACTTATTTTAATGGTATCAGCAACGGCAAAAGTAAGTGGTACAATAATCAGAACGGTTGTAACATTATCTAAAAAGGCAGATAGAATTGCTGTAACTATTGACAATACCACTAATATTCTCCAGGGATTACCATGAGTTATTTTTACACCTTTTATCGCAATATATTCAAACAAGCCAGATTTACGCATAATCCTAACGGTGATCATCATACCACATAACAATCCTATCGTATTAAAATCGATGAACCTTATAGCTTCTTCTTGATTCAGTATATGAAAAGTAACCAATAAAAAGGCACCTAACATGGCTGCAATTGCATTGGGTAGTTTTTCAGTAGTGATAAGTGTGAATGTTAATATGAAAATTACCAGTGCAACAATTACGTTAAAAAAATATATATCGCTTAATACAAATGTGAACATAGTATTTTCGGATTTTTGTGAGGCAAACGATTTTTCTACTGATCCACATAAAATATCTAACGGGTATCGATCGAAGCAGATAGTATTTCAATTCGGGTTAGCAAGCCAATTAATGTTTTTTCTTCTACTACAGGTAAAATAGTTCCATTAATACGATATAACAGATCTGCTGCATACGACACAGAATCATTGGGAGATACACTCGGATAATTTTCATTCACAAAATCAATAACCTGATGATTAAGTTTATTTTTTAGATGTACTGTAATCTGATCTATTCCTGCCATAAATGAAGTATCATGCATTTTTTTCATATAGGCAGGAACTGCTGCATTTAAAATATCCTGCTCACTAATGCACCCCCGATACTCACCGTATTTGTTTACCACAGGTAGAGCGCTGACACGATGTAACTTCATAGTATTTATTACACGACGTAAACTTGCATTTTCACTCACGCATGAAATATCTTTATGAATATAGTCTCTAACCTGTTTCATAACTTTAAAATTTAACAAGATCTCAACAACCGGCGGCACTTACAAACAAGTGCTTCTATTTGAAACCATCATATACAGTCTATTTTGGTTTCATATTGATTGACAATCAGCTTATGACATATCTTAATATTATACCTTAATCATACTTCATCAATTAATTTCTTCAATATCAATACGCTTCAGGTTTTCCTGAATTTTACTGACATCAGAAATTTCTTTATACATCTCCTCCACATCTGTTAATCCGGCAGCTGAAGCGTAATGTAAATTCTCCTTTAAAGTATCATTATTACTAAAGGAATGAATAAATCCGGCTAAATAGGCATCACCATAACCCAACATATTCGCAATGTTTAATTGAATGGGTCTTAAAACATAGGATTTTTCACGAGTAATAGCTACCACATTTTCAATGCGATGGGTAAAAACAACCAATTCTGTTTTCGGACTCCTTTTCAGTATTTGCAAACCTATTGTTATAAATTGATCCACTCCATCTACAGGCTTTCCAAATAATTGATGTTCTGATCTCATATCTGGATTAATCAAAAATGGTTGAGCTTCTATTATATTTTCCAAAAAATTCGGAGCTGTATGTATCAAAACCTTCTTCCCTTTTGCCCTGGCCAATTCGGTCAACTTAATATATATATCCGGTGAAACTCCTAATGGTAAAGAACCCGCAATTACTATTAATTCTACGCGTGAAAGTAAACGTTCATAATTCTCTATAAAAAAAGCAATGTCACTTGCCGATATCTTTTGTCCAAAATCATTAATCTCTGTCAGTGTTTTATTGGTTCTATCAAAAATAGATATATTAGTACGTGTAGGATTTGGAGTAAAAATAAAATTGGTGGTAACGTCTGCTATTCTTAAAGCATCACATAACATATGGCCTGCATGGCAACCCGCAAAACCTGTAGCAATTACTTTATCTCCCATCTTACTCAGCACTTGGGCTATATTCACACCTTTCCCTCCTGCAGAAACCATACTCTTCTCTCCCTTCTTTAGTCGATGAAGTTTATGAATTTCAAATTTATCAACGATTAAAATTTTATCAATGGCCGGATTTAAAGTAACTGTGAGTACCATAATATACTATTAAAAATTAGTAATACAATTTATAGATATGAAGACTCATATGGCTTTAAGATCAATTACTACCTTACTTAAATTTATGAAAATGATGCCATTAATAAAAATTTATCTTCTCAGGTATTTGCAAATATTAATACATAGTGTCAGCAAGAAAACTCCATTTTTTTCGTTACTCTTGCTCTCAAAATGATCATTTACGGCAGTAAACTCACATTTTTCGAGCTTCGAAAGCCTCAAAAATGAAGCTCTCTTATCTGCCACTTGAGTTTTCGTGCAAGTACTACATAGTAACTTCAGTTCGACATAAAATTGAAATATTGATAACTGATTTTTTTTGTAATGCAAACAGCTTGGTTATGATTAAGGATTGTCTATTTTTGGATGTCGAATAAAAAATTTCATTAACACACTATTATGAATCCGATTCTAAACAAAAACCTATTCTTTGTAAGAGAACACGTTGGTATGTTCAAGGCAGCTAATAATTACGATATTTTTAATCCTGATACACAGGAAATGATGATGACATGCCGGGAAGAAAATCTTGGTTTTTTCACTAAATTATTACGCTTTAGTGATTACAAGAGACATACTCCTTTTAATATTGAAATCAAAACTGCAGACGGTCAAAAAGTACTGACTGTTAAAAGAGGCATGGCCTTATTTGTTTCAACAGTGGAGGTGTTTGATGAAAATGATATTTTGGTAGGTCGGTTCAAACAACAGTTTTTTTCAATAGGTGGAAAATTCAACCTGTTTGACACTAATGACAATTTACTATGCACTCTGAAAGGTAAATGGACTAGCTGGGATTTTAAATTCTTTAAGGATAATATTGAATTTGCTCACGTAAGTAAAAAATGGGCCGGATTAGGCAAAGAGATGTTTACAACTGCCGATAACTATATGCTGCAAATTGATAAACGCGTACCTGAAAACAGCCCCATCAGAATTATAATATTGGCAGCTGTAATGTGTATTGATATGGTTTTAAAGGAGTAGGAATATATAGTATTGCAGACACAAGTATCTGGTATTAAGTGTTAAGTATTAAGTATCAAGTATCAAGACAAATTAGTGCCTGTCCATAAAATGGGGTGTTTGGGCTATAAAGTTTAAATACAAGGCGTGTGAAAAATTCAAACCGCAGTATACTAAGATATATGAGGATTTGGATTCAGAGCAACAACGCAGTAGTTGGACTTTATAGACGAACACAAATTGGCATTCATGTCATATTTCTCAAAGTGACATGAATGTTCAATAAAAAGCTTCAATTATTATCACAACCACCTTTTTCGCTTAAAATAATAAAGTAATCCTCCTCCTGTAACAATCACCAACAGCCAAAAAATAGGATATGAATACTTGAATTTTAATTCGGGAATATATTCGAAATTCATGCCATAGATACCTGCTAAAAAGGTAAGTGGTATAAATATAGAAGCGAAAATGGTTAATACTTTCATCACCTCATTCATACGATTACTCATATTAGTATTGTATATATTCAACTGGTCAGAAACCAGGTTGTTATATAACTCAATTGCTTCAGTAGACTGGTTAATTAGATCATTCAGATCTTTTAAATATGCAAGACTCTTTTCTTCAAAAAGGTTATTCTCATTCTTAAGTAAATTGAATATCAACTCCTTAACCGGACGAATAGTTTTTCTCAAGAAATTAAGTTCTGTCTTTAATTTATAGATCTCCTCAGCCAATCCTGTTTCATTCGAATGAAATATTCGATCTTCAAGACTTTCAATTTTCTGTCCCAGAAATTCTACCACAATGGCATAATTATCTGCAATGGTATCCAATAGAGCATAAACCAAATAATCATTCCCACTATTTCTGATTCTGCCTTTGCTGTTTCTGATTCGTTCTCTAACTGGAGTAAAAACATCACCTCTCCGTTCCTGAAGTGTCAGCACAAAATGATTCCCAAGAATTAATGTTATTTGTTCAGCCTTTATTTGATTTTGTTCTTCATCAAAATGAAGCATTTTAAGTATAAAAGCATCAAACTTTTCAAAGGCATCATATTTAGGTCGTTGATCTGTATTCAGAATATCCTCAAGCAATAGAGATGGCAATCCGAAGGTATTTCCTATTTGTTGAATCATCTCAATATCATGAATACCGTAAATATTAATCCAATTCACTCCTTCCTGAGATAATATTGGTGAAAGATCTTTTATATTCTTGACTTGCTTTTCTTTTAAATGGGAGGAATCATATTCAAATTTATGGATCTCAGGTCGATCCATCTTGCGTTTACCTATTAATACAAGCGAACCTGGAGCTAAACCTTTGGCTTTGGAACGGTCTTTAATAAATCGGGCCATAGTTATATTATCAAATTAATTTTCATTGATAAATATAAACTAAATACAAATGCGTCCCAAATGGCAGAATACACCAGCAATAAAGAATGGGAAAAAAATAAAAGGAATTAATAACCTGAGTTCGATATAAAATTAATGGCTCAAATCGCTTATAAATATTGAGTTT
>JBNKGY010000239.1:0-6505 GCA_050290065.1 Marinilabiliaceae bacterium | reverse complement strand
ATGTCTCAAAAATTTATATTGTAAATCAATCATTTACTGAAATTTGAGCTCGCTAATTTTAATCGAACTCAGGTTACAAAATACGAAAAATACCTATCACTTTCAGGAAACACTGGCTTGAACCGATGACTTATACCAATTTCATTATGAGGTTGGCGGTAAATAATTTTAGAGATTATTAAAGTCTGAATAAGCATTAAATGCTACTTATACCAATTAAAACTATAAATGCGCCGATATAATGCCGAGCTAAATTCAAGCTACTTTAGGAATGAAGTGAACTAGAAGTAGCATTTTGAATTTTATTCGGTATTATTTGAACAATCAAAAAAATCAACACAATAAAAAAGCCGATGAATGATCATCGGCTTAACATATGTTGTGAAAGTTCTTTCTTAGATAGAAATACTAATCATAAAAGCTGCTGCAAATCCTAAAATTGCATAAAGCTCAGGGAATACTGCAAGTATTAAAGTATTACCAAACACATCATGTCCTGATCCAATTCCAGCAATACCGTTTGCACATACTTGTCCTTGACGAATTGCAGAAAACAAACCTACTAACCCTAAGGCTAATCCAGCTCCAAAAACAGCCGATGCCTGCACCCAGGTAATATCCGCAGTTAAAACACCTGCAGTATTAAAGATAAAGAAAGCACCAAACCCATACAGTCCCTGCGTACCAGGAAGTGCACTCAATACTAAATAGTTACCAAATGCATCCGCATTTTTTTTCATAGCCCCAATTGCTGCATTTCCACCAATTGACACTCCATAAGCACTTCCAATACCTGTTAGTGCAATCATTAATCCAATTCCAATGTAAGCTAAAACTATAGCGCTCATAATCTTAATATTTAAAAAGGTTATTTACTTATTTTTCTAAATGGTTTATATTCTTTACCACCACCGGCAAATCCGGCATTTTTATAAAACTCTACAAATGTTAGCCTCATCGGGTGAACAATCGACCCTAATGCAGCCATAAAAATATTTAGTCCATGTCCAAAGACCAGGATAATCAATGTAATAATCCATCCAACAACAGGAATATCCGGGCTTAGATCAAAGGCCAGTGAATTAAAAACTAACCCTAAAATAGCACTTGATAACCCCAAGGCAAATAAACGTATATAGGACAAGAGGTCGCCGGCAAAACCAGTTACCATATTGTATGTATCCCATAATCCGGCACCAATATTCAGCAAAATGTTTCTTTTGGGATTATTGAAAATAAAGATACCTAATCCTGCCAGACTAATAATAACAAAATGCGGAACAGACCACAACCACTTTTCTTGCCCTCCAATCTTATCAAGTATCACCATAACAGCAGTTGCAATAAAAAACAACAACCATCCAGCAGAAGCTAATGAATATTTCCAACCTTCTTGCTTAATTTGATTAGCCACCTTAATAGCCATTCCAAACAATATCTGCACAAAACCAAATCCTAAAGCCAGATTAAACATTTCCTTATCGGTAAGAAAATGATCTTTCATTCTTATAAAAAATGGTATCTCAACATCCATTAATTTAAGACCAAAAAAAGTTCCTGTTATGGCTCCAAAAATAACTGCAGCCAATCCCAACCATTGCACTAACGAAAGCATTGGTTTAAAATCTTTTTTCACTTTATACTTGGCAAGTCCTGCTCCCAATACAAATAATAATCCGTATCCGGCATCTCCAAAACAAAAGCCAAAAAATAAAAAGAAAAACGGGGCGAAAAACGGTGTTAAATCCAACTCTGCATAAGAAGGTAATGAAAACAATTTTCCGATTGGCTCAAAAAGCTTTGAAAACTTTCCGTTTTTCAATAGCACAGGAGCTTTTTCTTCCTTAGATGATTTTGACTTCACATAATAAACCGGTTGAGATTTTATGTATTCTTCAAATTCATTATCATGTAATTCCGGAACCCATCCTTCAACCCAACGTATTTTACCATCAGCTTTTTCATCCGCATTTTTTACAAACTGAACATCATTCAACTGATCCTGAACTTCCGATAAATAATTCTCCAGTACAGAAATTTTATCTTGAGCAATTGTATTTAATACTTGTTCTATAGTATGAATATTAGTTCTGCATTCATTTAATTCAGATTCAATATGAGATAATGACTTTTCAGGAATCCTGATTTCATCTGCTCCAATGTCTATTGATTCCCCAGTGGTATCAAAATATACAAAATAGGTAAAACCTTTATCCTCTGCCACTTTTGCCAAACTAAACTCAGCTTCCCACTCTTGGTTAAACTTCTTTGAAGCACAGTAGAAAAAGCGAACATTTATATCTTTTTCCTTTAGCTTTTGAATATTTTCCCAACTAAATTCGCCCCAAGGACTTAACGAATCATATTCCTTACTTAGATTTTGTTCCTGATGATGTAAACTATCTAATTCTGTGTTTTTTTCTTTAATAAATTGAATAATGTCCTGTCCGTCTTTCGGAATCTCAATATCAATTGCTTTTTCAGGCTCTTTACGACCTGTCAATAATTTAATATTCCTTTTAATTTCACTCAAGATCAGAACACGATCCATTATTTCTGTTCCAGGTTCAATATCACTTTCTATTACATGCAATACTCCCTTTTCTTTCAATTTCTCTGAAAACTCCTGAAAATCTGCGTGATATATTAGAAAGGAATATTTATACATAGGTACAATCATGATTCCACCTCCATTTCCTGTTGTGCCTGTTGACGGTTTTTCACAATTTTCTGTGCCGATTTGGATAGATTCTCCTCATCTTCAAGGAATCGTTTAATCTTTCTTATGGCATCTTTATAACCTGGTATCTGAACCTTTTCGTATAGATTTACCTTTTGTGTTGTTTTTTTTCGAGCTACATCCAGTAACTCCATTTTACGAATAAACACTTCCCTCTCAATACCAATTTTGGCCAGAGATTCAACAATGTTTATTCCATCTAAAAACCACACCGGTTTACTAAAAAGTGCAAACGGCTCTTTTTTAAATACAACATCTATTAAAACCGGGGTTTGAACACCTGCAATTTTCTTGCTTTCTAATACTACATCTTCAATAGAAATGGCATTTGTGTCAAATTCACCCCATAATCGAGACATTTTATCTAAATCAGCCATTTTGGTTTCAAGCTCGTGCACGAGTTCATCTGCTCGTTTTTTTGCTCTTTTAACCTCAATACGCAAAGCTGCTTCTTTATTTTGAAGCGTTGGTAAAGCGCGCTCCCTAATTTTGAGCTGCTTATCCAGTTGCTGTTGCGAGGTTTTATTATATTGAAACTTTACGGCCATTATATATTAGATTTTTAGACTTTAATACTATAGAACTAGGTTCTAAAGAGTTAAATATGTCTGTTATCTTTATCATATTTTTACAATTAATACAAAGAATATATAATTGTAAATCAATTAGTAATTACTGCTTCCAGTATTTATCTACAAATTCCTGACGCACAACTACCTCTTCTCGACTAAAGTTATCCTTAAACAAATTCCATGTAATATCTAACATTTTCTCTGTATCAATATTGATATCTACAGCTAATATTTGTTCAGAATACTCCTTAGCAAATTTAAGGGTACGTTCATCGTAACCTGTCAAATCAAAACCGTTATCCTGTTTAGTCTTTGCATTAGCTGCATCAGCATATAATCGGATAGCTGCGTTCATTACCTGTGGATGATCTTCTCGTGTTTGCTTTCCAATTACCAATTGCTTAAGACGAGACAAACTCCGGAATGGATCTACAATTACTTTACCAACATCTGAATCCATACGTAAGAACAACTGTCCTTCAGTAATATATCCGGTATTATCAGGAATAGCGTGAGTAATATCACCACCGTTTAAGGTAGTGACAGCAATAATGGTGATGGATCCACCATGAGGAAACTGCACTGCTTTTTCATAAATTCTGGCTAAATCAGAATATAATGAACCCGGCATACTATCCTTAGATGGAATCTGATCCATACGGTTTGAAACAATGGACAATGCATCTGCAAATAAAGTCATATCCGTTAAAAGCACTAACACCTTCTGTTGCTTTTCTTCAGCAAAATATTCCGCTGCTGACAATGCCATATCAGGAATCAATAATCGCTCAACAGGTGGATCTTCTGTGGTATTCACAAAACTCACAATACGATCTAACGCACCTGCATTGTCAAATATATTTTTGAAATACAGGTAATCGTCATTAGACAACCCCATACCTCCAAGAATAATTTTATCCGCCTTAGCTCTTAATGCCACATTGGCCATTACCTGATTATAAGGTTGATCTGGATCAGCAAAAAACGGAATTTTTTGTCCTGTTACCAGTGAATTATTTAAATCAATACCCGCAATTCCTGTTGCGATAAGTTGTGACGGCTGCTTACGACGAACCGGATTCACCGAAGGACCACCTGTATTAATAGTTCTACCTTCGACTTCTGGACCTCCATCAATAGGTTCACCAAAAGCATTAAAGAACCTTCCTGCTAATTGATCACTTACTTTTAACTGAGGTGGACGTCCTAAAAACACTACCTCAGCATTAGTCGGAATACCCTCTGTTCCTGCAAAAACCTGAAGAATTACTTCTTCGCCCATTATTTTTACTACCTGTCCCATACGGCCATGAACTAACGCCATTTCATCATAACCTACATCAGTAGCTTTTAATGTAACCGTTGCTTTGGTCAGGTTTGTAATTTTAGTATATACTTTTTGAAATGCTTGAGTCTCCATGCATAAAATTTTTTACCAGATTAATTTAAGCGTTCATTAAGAATATCTTCCAATTCTATCTCGTAGTTTTTAAACTTTTCAGAGTTCCACTCAGAATAGTTCATTTGCTTAAGCTGGTTAATGATTCGCTTAAAGAAACCATTTACATCTTCAAATGAGTCGAAACTAAATTTCTTATCCGTAATATCCAGCACTTTTTCGAGCATATATTTTTGACGATTAAGAGGACAATTTGCATCAATCTTATCAAATGAATCTTGTTGAAGAATTACTCCATCAATTAATTCTGAATTCCAAAAACGCTCATGAAATTCCAATGGCACTCCATCATCTCCCAAAATATTAATTTGCTCCTGTGCTTCACGACCACGCAACAATAATGTTTTTGTTTTCATTACATTATCCAGCCAGTCTTCACTAATATTCTTACTTAGATATTCCATTACTTCAGGATACTCCAAATATTTTGAATAACTATCAATTGGATCAATAGCTGGATATCTTTTACTATCCGCACGTCCCTGATTCAATCCATAAAAACATCTGGCAGCCTTACGAGTTGACTCGGTTACCGGTTCTTTTAAGTTACCTCCTGCGGGAGAAACTGTTCCTACAAAGGTAATTGAACCCGACTCACCATTATTCAAATATACAAAACCTGCTCTAGCATAGAAACTAGCAATAATCGCAGTTAAATCCATCGGGAATGCATCCGGTCCTGGAAGTTCTTCCAAACGATTACTCATCTCACGTAATGCCTGGGCCCAACGAGAAGTTGAATCTGCCATTAGCAATACCTTAAGACCCATAGAACGATAATACTCTCCCAATGTCATGGCTGTATACACCGACGCTTCACGTGCTGCAACAGGCATATTTGAAGTATTGGCAATAATAGTTGTACGTTCAATCAGTTTACGACCTGTACGCGGATCCTCTAATTCAGGAAACTCAGTAAATATTTCTACCACCTCATTTGCACGCTCTCCACAAGCAGCAATAATAACAATATCAGCCTCAGCATATTTTGATATTGCATGCTGCAATACCGTTTTACCTGTACCAAAAGGTCCGGGTATAAATCCGGTACCACCTTCAGCAATAGGATTTAAGGTATCCATAGTTCGTATACCTGTTTCTAATAACTTAAATGGGCGTGGCTTCTCTTTGTAAGCTTTCACGGCCATTTTAACAGGCCACTTCTGAACCATCGTGAGTTCAATATCATTCCCTTCTTTATCAATCACTAAAGCAACCACATCATCAACAGTATATGGACCTGCTTTAACAATACTTTTAACAGTATATGTACCTTGAAATTTAAATGGAACCATGATTCGGTGAGGCATTCCATTTTCAGGAACTTCTCCTAACCAACTTCCGGCTTTTACCTCATCACCAACCTTGGCTATTGGTTTCCAGTCCCACTTTTGTTCACGATTTAACGGATCTGTATAATCACCCCTTTTCAGGAATACACCTTCCATTTTATCTAGATCATTTTGCAGCCCGTCATAATTTCTGGATAAGATACCTGGACCCAAGGTTACTTCTAACAAGTGTCCTTCAAACTCCACTTTTGTACCTACCTTTAATCCACGGGTGCTTTCAAATACCTGTACGTATACATTTTTACCCAAAATTTTAATTACCTCAGCCATCAGATTACTTTCAGGATGCTGAATAAAACAAATTTCGTTTTGGGCCACAGGACCATCAACCTCAACAATTACAAGGTTGGCAATAATACCAGATACTACACCGGTAGTTTTA
>JBNKGY010000238.1:0-6629 GCA_050290065.1 Marinilabiliaceae bacterium | reverse complement strand
TGAGCTCGCTAATTTTAATCGAACTCAGGTTATTATCCTGAGTTCGACATAAATTTTTGGATTCAGACCACCTATAAATAGTGAGATCCAACTGAAAATTATGAAAGAATAGCAGGCTATTTTGAATAATATTCAGGAAGAAGATCGCTGTTTATAAGCGGAAACTCTCATGCTTTGCATAAAAGGCAGATCTACTACTTTAAATTTATCGAGATGGCGAGCTAGCTCTGCAAAATTTACCTTGTATATCAGCCTTTTATGTCAATCCGAATTAAAAAATTTTAATCGAACTCAGGTTATTAACAAAACATACAGATTTTATATAAACAATACTAAAATGCCTCCCCAAGAGTAAAGAAAACACCGCTATCTCCTCTATTAGTCATACCGTAATCAATTCTGAAATTTAATTTCTCATTATCTAAAACTCGAATCCTCAGCCCCACACCTCCCATTAAATGAACATTTTCAATAACTGAAGAATCCCATTGACTGAAAACATTTCCAAGCCCGGTAAACAATTCATATCCAAAACGCCAAATTAGCATAGACCGATAAGCTGCCTGAAAATAAACACTGTTATTATCAATATACTTATAAGGTCTTGATACCCCCCTAAATCGCCTTTTTCCACCAATACTAGCCATACGGTAAAAAGGAACATCTCCTGAAACAACATTACAATAACCTTGAAATCCGATCACTCGTTCTTTGTTACCTAATGATATAAAAGTTCTTCCATCAATAGCTAATGAAGAAAATCCATAATCTCCCGGACCATCTATATAAGAAATCAAATACCCTTCTATAAAACTTCCTGACTCTGGATAAACAACATTATTACGGTTATCAAAAGTAAATGTAGGCCCAAATCCTGCAACGGTACTTTTCCCATAACCTTTAACTGACTGATTAAATACATCACCCTCAGTATTTTTCACATTGTACAAACCAATATCATACCCTATCCCTAAGAACCACTTTTTCCCAATTATTTTAGCCAACTTTCCACTAAACTCCCATTTTTTCTGTTCTATATCTGAGTAAGTTTCCTTATCTGAATTATTTCCCAAATAGAAATAACGATCTGGCATATACTGTAATAAGGATTTATTTTGAAAGAACCAATTACTTTTTGTATAAAAAAGTGACGAGAGGACAAACTCATACATACCAGAAGTGGAAACTTCAAAGGAAGGTGATACGCTTGAGGGGCGAAAATAATCATTCCCATCATCTTTTCCTCCAAGATAAAAACGCCATGACGGAGTTAACCCTATACTAACACCAGTTCTTTCTTCATAACCCAATGTGGGTATTATTAAAAAGGTATATTTTTCTTTCTCAAAGGTTATTAAATCAAGCCCCCATTCAGTTACATCCTCCACCCAAATAAATACACCCGACTTGTTTTTCGGGATAGAATCAACCTGAGCAAAGACAGCAGAACTCATCACATTTAAAACCAGCAACAGCACCCATATATAACGCATGTGCTACAATATCTCTAAGGCTTGTGAAAAATCATCAATTAAATCCTCTACATCCTCAATACCGACTGATAAACGTAACATGGTATCACGAATTCCCATCTCTATTTTTTCCTCATCTGAAAATTCTGAATAAATAGTGGACCAAGGGTGAATTATTAAAGACTTGTTATCATTCAAATTTGTGGCCCTACGTACAATTTTTAATTGGTTCATAAATTTAAAACAATCTTCCTTTGATGCTAAATCAATCGTCATCACAGCCCCTGGTTTTCCAGAAAATTGCTTTTCACTTAATTCATACCCCTCGTTCCCTTTTAAACCAGGATAACTAACAGACTGAATCCTCTTATGCATCTTAAAAAATGCGCCTAATTTCAAACAATTATCAACACATCGATCTAACCTAAGTGCTAAAACATCCAAACCTAAGTTTAAAAAATGAGCTGTATGAGCTATCATACAACCACCTAAATGTCTGAATATTTCTTTTCTTATTCTTGCAACGAAAGCATTTTGACCAAACTTTTCAGACCAATTATTTAACGCCGGAATTTTCGACCAGTCAAACAATCCATTATCAATGATAATACCTCCAACAGCAGCAGCGCCGCCAGACATAAATTTAGTAGCCGACATCACTTCTATATCCACATCAAAATCTGATGAGTTAAATACATATGGAGGTGTTAAGGTTGAATCAGCCATAACCAAAACATCGTTATGATGTGCTATTTGTGCTATTTTTTTGATATCAACGATCTCCAATTGAGGGTTAGTAATCGTTTCAAAGAAAATTACTCGGGTTTTATCATCAATACTATCTTCAACCTGCTCAATATTACTCATATCAACAAACCGCACTTCAATACCCCATTCTTTCATGGTATTCTTTAATAACGCATAAGTATGTCCGAATAAATGGTTTGAAGAAACAAGATTCCCACCTTTTTCAACTAAAGCCAATAAAGCGTTAGATATTGCCGCCATACCGGATGATAAGGCCACAACACCATGAGATTCGGTAATTGACTTTAGCTTGAGCTCCAAATGCTCAACCGTTGGATTGGAAGTTCGACTATAAGCGTGAGCCACTTTTTGCCCCTTAAATGAAGCTTCAATATCTTCCGCAGAATCAAATTCATACGCAACACCATCATAAACAGGCATATGCAATGCATTATAAGCATCCTTTTTCGGAAGTGAAGAGTGAATAGATTTGGTTGAATAACCCTTTTTGTCTTTCATTTTACGATCGTTATTTTGAGGAGGTAAAAAAATAACAAAATGCCCAATTGCACAAATGATATGATAAAAAAAGCATAAGATAGCTTTCGATTGTCACTAAAATAACATACTAAAACAATATAATAATAAGGCTAATACTACAAGTACCTTCAATTGCTAAGCATCTCGTGTCAGCAAGAAATCTCAATTTTCATCGTTACTCTTGCTCTCAAAATGATCATTTACGGCAGTAAACTCACATTTTAGTGCTTCGAAAGCCTCAAAAATGAAGCTTTTTTATCTGCCAATTGTGTTTCCGTGCAAGTACTAACTAAATAACTGAATAATATTATCGCATACGAGAAACATCCTCTTTACTGATCAAATCCAAATCCGGTTCATTTCTAGTTCGGATATAGTTTAAAACGTCTGATATTTCCTGATCAGTTAATGTTTTGTAAGAAGCCATTATACCATTATACTTTTTCCCATTTACTTTTATTTCTCCGGTTACTCCATTTAACAACACACCAACTAAAAAACCTTTATCACCTGCTACATTTTCATTTTCAACCAAAGGAGGATAAGTCCCTGGAACCCCTTTTAAATTTAACTGATGGCACACTTTACAATTTTTAATGTAAACCAACTTTCCTCGCTCAAGATAACCGTCAGTCTGCAACTGAGAATTTACATATTCACTTTTATCATGTATTTCTTTATTATTTTCCTTTTTACTATTACAGCCAAAAATGATAAAACAAATTATTAACTGTAATATAATAAATCCTGAATAGTACTCTTTTGTCACCATATATAAATTATCATTTCTCGTGTACATAATTCCACCCATTAAAATTTAATCTCCTGCACTTATATGCAATTGACTCTACACCCTTTAATCCAATAAAAATTTTAAGTATAACACTCTGTACTTTTCTTACATTAAACCCAATATTCTTCATGATTTGTTACAAATCTTGCATATAGGGCACTTTCCTGATTTATTCATCTAATGCAGAAACAATAGGGAATACAGTATCTTAAAAACTCTATTTACCATACATTTCTTTAATCATCATTTTTTTACAAAACTTTTTACAAGAACTAACGTTAAAAAAGTACTAAGTACAACACAATAAAACCATTAAAACATCCACAATTAACTAACTATCACATTTACAAACATAAACAATTGGAAAAACCATTTGTTTTAAAATGTAGTAATATAATAGATTAGAGATTAGTATTGTTCTGATTTTATAAGGACGATATGAATAGAATTAGTTTTTAATATATTTGCCACCCCAAAAAATAAATAGATGAAGATTAAATTTAGAATAGTTTCAGGAGAGGACGAAGACTTTTACAGAGAAATTGAAATTGGAGGAAATGCAACTTTTCTTGACTTACACAATTACATTCAAAACTTATTGAATTTTGATGATGGCCAAATGGCATCATTTTTTATGACCGATCAGGAATGGCAAAAAAATAAAGAAATAACACTTATGGACATGGCATTTGATGAATCTGGAAATTCACATGTAATGTCTGAATCCACCATTAAAGAATTTGTTTCTGAAAAAAAACAAAGACTTTTATATGTATTTGACTTTTTTAATGAAAGAAGTTTGTTTATCGAAACTTTTGAAATTGATGAAAAAGCAGATTGCGAAAAACCACACTGCACCAGATCAAGTGGAGACGCTCCCAAACAAGTAGACATAAGTGATGTTTTGGGAGAAACACCAAACCCCTTGGAACAACTTGACACTGAGTATCACAAAGATGATCTTCTTGGGTATAACGATGGAGAATTTGATAGCGATATTGATTTCAAAGATGACTCCTTGGTTTCATACACAGATGATCTGGATGATTTTTAAGAACCTGAGCTCGATTAGTTTTCTTAAATTAAGGTTGATATAAAAAGTTAATTTCACCATAAGTTTAATGCGAAAAAACCTTATTGTAATAGTTGGTCCAACCGGAATTGGCAAAACCAAAATCAGTATTCAAGTTGCAAAGCATTTTAATACTGAAATAATATCAGCTGATTCCCGACAGATTTTCAAAGAACTTAAAATTGGAACTGCTGCACCAACTCCACAAGAGCTTGATGCAGCAAAACACCATAACATAGGTACGCACTCTATAACAGATTACTATAGTGCGTGGGAATTTGAACAAGATGCTTTAAGATTATCTGAGCAACTGTTTAAAAAATATGATCAGCTGGTATTAACTGGTGGCTCAATGATGTATATTGATGCTGTTTGTAAAGGCATCGATGAACTGCCTACAATAGATCAGGATTTAAGAGACCAATTAAAAACAGAATACGAGAAAGAGGGAATTGAAACAATAAGAAGACAACTAAAACAATTGGATCCGGAATTTTATGATCAGGTGGACTTAATGAATCATAAAAGAGTAATTCATGCTATTGAAATTTGTTTAATGACAGGAAAGCCTTATAGTACTTTACGAACAAATACAGTAAAGAAACGCCCTTTTAATATGATTAAAATTGGTTTAGAAATGGAACGATCAGAAATTTATGACAGAATCAATAAACGTGTGGATCAAATGATTGAAACGGGCCTTATTAATGAAGCTAAGCAATTTTACAAACACAAAGAATTAAACTCACTAAACACAGTTGGATACAAGGAACTATTTGCCAGTTTTGATGGTGAATACAATGAAGACAAAGCTATTGAATTAATTAAAAGAAATTCAAGACGTTATGCTAAGAAACAATTAACCTGGTTTAAACGCAATCAGGATATAAAATGGTTTCATCCTAATCAGCTACCGAAAATAATTAACTACATTGAAGAATCAATGTGAAAATAATAAATATCACTATATGCGCCGGGTATATCTTTTTTTTTTTAAATTTATTAACTCTCGGTTTACAACCTTTTACCCGGTGCATTTATACTTTTGCCTTTACAATAGTATGAAATGCCCCCACATTCCAATCATCAGATTTAAACGATCCATAAACACTTATTTCCGAAAAATAAGGTGCCAGCATACTAATCATTTTATCTTTTAAAATTGGGAGCAAATCAACCGTTTGTTCATTTTTTTCACCTGTCTTTATATTGGTTAAACAAGTTGAAAAGGCAATCTTCCCTTCTTCAGTTTTTTTATAGAATCTCTCAAATTGATAATTTGAACCAGAAAGTGTTGGTAAAGCTTTTACATCTTCTATAGTAATTCTATCATAGTTGACAATTTGCAAAAGTAAAACGCCTGTATCATTCAGCAAAGATCTGGAAGATTGAACAAAACGCTCCACATCGCTATAATCAGAAAGATGCACCACTGTATTTCCTAAGCAATAAATTAAATCAAACGAATCCTTTCTGTATTTATCTCCTATTTGTAATAAATCTCCTTCATCAAATTCAACATTAAGCGCTTGAGGACACTTCTCCCTGGCTTTTAAAATCATATCAGAATCCAAATCAAATGCTTTTATTCTGGCGCCCCTTCTACCCAATTCTATAGCCAAACTACCTGTACCGCAACCAGCATCAAGAATATTCTTACCGGCCACAACAGGATATATCCTCTCAATAAAGGCAATCTGGGCTATATTTAAAGGAAAAATTTCATCATATGCAGTTACTATACTTTGATAAAAGTCCATATCTCTAAAATAATATTAAGACAAAACCTTTTCGATTTGATATTTATTTCTTTCCGGGCTATTACGGGATAATAACTCAGCCAAAAAGCCTGCTACAAAAAGCTGTGTTCCAATAACCATACATATTAAGGAAATATAAAAATACGGACTAGAGGTAACCAAAGCTTGTTTTATATCATTATAAACACAATAAATCTTGTGGACACCCAGGTATAATGCCAAAAAGAAGCCAACCATAAACATTA
>JBNKGY010000237.1:0-6664 GCA_050290065.1 Marinilabiliaceae bacterium | reverse complement strand
TAATCTAATACGAAGAATGGTCGATGCTGACCGAATTAATCAATCTGAATTAATAAGTGCTTAGCTACCGACCTCTATTATTGTTATTTAGAAGGAAATTGATATGAAAGCTCAAAAGGAATGATTTTATATGATGTGAGGTAAGTTAAAATAAAAGACCTGTGAATTAAAGAAACTCACAGGACTTTTATCATTATTACGCTTGTACTTTACTGAGAACTATATATCTCAATCGACAAGCAATCATCAAAACAAAATTAATATTCAGAGTCTTTAACTCTATTTTTTAATTAATTTTAAAGCACGTATAATGCCGTTGCTCTTAATGTGGATCAGATATATACCTTCAGACAATTTGTTGATATTTATAGGTTTTTCGCCCGTGTAATTTTTAATGGTCATCAGCTGATTACCAGTTGCACTGTAAATGGTAATTAGTGCGTTTGTATCATCAATACCTTTTATATATATGAAATCTTTAGCAGGATTAGGGCTAACTGCGAGAGCGTTATTAGCAGAATTGTTAAAGTTTGCTGTTGCAAAACTAACAGAATAGTTAAAAGTCTGACTGCATGAGTTTTCGTCACTCACAATAACAGAGTATTCACCCGGATCTAAAGAGCTTATATCTTCAGTTATTTCAGTATTAGACCATAGGAAAGAAAGAACACCGGTGCCACCAGAAGGACTTAGGTCTATTGCTCCATCTCCACCAGAAATCACATTGCTTATTTGGGCAGTAGCACTTATAACTTCAGGTTCAATTAAAGTGTATGATACCGACTCGGTACAGCCATTATCATCACTTACAGAGCAAGAATATTCGCCATCAATAAGTGAGGAAATGTTTTGAGATGATGATCCATTGTTCCATTCAAAATTGTAAGGTGATGTTCCTCCTATTATGTCCATGGAAATGCTTCCGTTGGCATAACCCCAGCATGTAGGGTTTGTAAGTGTTTCTGTAATGCTAATAGCATCGGGTTCTGTAATCTCATATTCCGAAACAACTTCGCACCCTTTGTTATCTGTAATAGTGCAAGAGTAGATACCAGCAGTTGTGTTGCTGATGTTTTTTGTGGTAGAGCCGTTATCCCATGAATAACTGTATGGTGATTCTCCACCAGATATTGATTGGGTGATATTACCGGTTGAAGCTCCGTTACATGAAATATGATCAATGGTACCATTGGTTATAATCTCAGAAGGTTCAGAAATAGTATAGCTTACAGACTCTATACATCCTAAGTCGTCAATTGAACAGTTGTAAGTGCCGGCAGCTAGGCCGCTAATGTCTTCGGTATGGCTTCCATTGTCCCAATTAAAATAAGTTTGTCCTGATGTATTTCCTGTAAGAGTTAGGTTGATGCTGCCATCGGAACCTCCATTACAGTTGTTGTCGCTTGTAGATCCGGAAACAGAATAAGATGTACATTTGGTTAATACTGTATTTTTTTTACTGTTAATCATATCTCTAAAAAGCGTATACATTCTATCATTTTGACTGTTCCATTTTATTACTATATCAGGATAAGCATTTCCCGGATCAATATCTGTACCTTCATCAACCCATTGCGAGCCTGAATATCTTCGTACATTTAACCTTCTGTTGGTTCCATCTGATATTGTATAGGCTAATAGGGGTTCGTTTGCTGCCGCATCGATAGAAAGAGAATGACGACCAATGATGTCTCCAGTGAATCCAGCTGAGCCTACCAATACCCAATTGCTTCCTGATTTTTTTCTGACTGTTACTTTTGTGCCTCCTATTGCATCGTCTCTGAATGCAATATATGTGGTTCCGTTATTGGCAAATTCAAGTTGGGGATTGTTACAGATGGCACCCGTGTTATTGTTGGTGTTGGCATAGGTATAAGTACCCACCTTATGCCAGCTTGAATTATACCATTCCATTATTTTTAATCCTTTGATAACACTATTGGTTTTATCCCATTCTTCAAAAGCAACAGTTAGTCTGTTGTTGCTTGGATTTATATCAAAATCCATTGCCTTACAATTGGGAAGTTCTGCTGCAGTTTGTCGAACCCAATTGCCACCTGTATATAAGTATAAGCACAAGTTAGCGTAGTTTGAGTTATAACCATCCCTGAAAATTAAAGTAGGTACGCCACTGTTAAATACTAAACGGGTACCAAAATGGTCATTTGCAGTAGGACCTCTATGAAACTGAGATGCATCACCAATGGCATTCCAATTGGTTCCGTCAAATGCATAAATACCCGGGTCGTTTTGTGTATATGGGGCAAAAACTACATACGGTTGGTGTGTTGTTGGGTTAACTACAAGGTCGAAAATGTGAACCTTATTGGTTCCGTAATTTGCAACAATAGATGAACCTACCATTGTCCATTCCCCATTTTCATATTTCCTAACATTTAAATATCGTATTGGACCCGAACTTTTATAGTCATCGGATGCAACATAAACTGTTCCTGTTGATTGGTCTATTGTCATTCTCTGGTTAGTACTGCTGTTTACACCTCCGAATCCGGCTGTGCCAACAGTCGTCCATTGACAAAATCCCAATTGAATAAAGGCGATCAAAAATAAACTTGTGGTAAAAATTTTGTTTTTCATAATTGACTATTTTGTTTTTGATAATTTGTTCGGCAAAACTATACCAACATGTAGGTAGTTACAAAAATTTGCACCCTACAAAGAGCCTACCTTCCCCTTTTTCGCACCCTACAAAAATCCTACATGAATTGAGTTTGTATTTTTGTTTAATGGTCTTACCTATTGTGAGTGAGGTGAATGGGTGTTATTTATTTTCTAATGTATCTATCGCTGAATTAATAATGGGATTATTGCTGTGATTGTTATAGATTTGCTTTGTTCCAAAAAAAACAGATAAGGTTACTGATGAAGCATCCAAAAGAATTATTGGAAAAAGTGATAGTGCCAGCGTTAAATGAAAAACAACGATTGCAAGAAATTGCTCCGAATTTATTCAAAAGTATTCCATCGAAAAAGGCAGTTAAAAAGTCCATAAAACGAGGGTTGGTTTTTGTAAATGGGATTGAGGGAGAAACGGGTACTTTTATTTATGGAGGAGAAACCCTCGATTTGTATAAAAGTGAAGATGCAAGACCAAAACCGATAGTAAATATGCCAATTGTTGTTTTGTACGAAGATGAGTATTTAGCTGTTATAGAAAAACCTGCAGGTATACTTGTGAGTGGTAATAAGTGGAAGACAGTTGAAAATGCTTTGCCTTCTAATTTAAAAATAAGTACGCAGTTTGATGCTTTGATAAGACCAGAGCCTATTCATCGACTTGATTTTCCAACTACAGGTGCGTTGTTAATTGGGAAAACCAGAAAGGCAGTTATTGAGCTGAATAAGCTGTTTGAAGATCACAAAATTCAAAAATATTATTTGGCCGTCACCATTGGTTTTATGCAGGATCATGGATTAATAGAAAGTCAAATTGGGGGTAAGTTGGCTAAATCAGAATATTTTAAGCTTCAAACCTTATCATCACCCAAATATGGGTTTTTAAATCTGGTGAAGTTAAAGCTTTATACCGGTCGCCGCCATCAGTTAAGAATACATATGTCTTCATTAGGTAACCCCATTTTTGGTGATGTTGAATACGGAAAAAAGGATCTTATTCTTAAGGGAAAGGGGTTATATCTTCATTCCTGGATATTGGAATTTACACATCCGTTTACACAGGAAAGTATTAAGATACAAACTTCCATTCCAAAGAAATATATTAAGTTGTTTGGCAATATTTAGTTTTGTGCAAAATCAATAAATTCAACGAAAAAATACTGGTGTTATCTATATATGTAACAATTTATTCAGATTGCAGAGAGTTATACAAAGGATTAAAAAATGATTTTATTAATGGGTAATATTGATAAAAGAAATTGAAAAACATTAGTTTTGTTGCCGACGAAAAAATCGTCTTATTAAAAACAAAAGATTTTAAAATTATAATACGTGATGAATAATCAAATTTTAGTTTGTGTAGTATTGATAATACTTTCAGCTTGCAATATTCAAAATAAAAAATCAAGTTCAAATAATACAGCCACTATCAACGTGCCAATACTAAATTTTGAATTAATTCAATCGTATCCTCATGATAAAAATGCTTTTACTGAAGGTCTTTTAATTCATAATGGTCAGTTATTTGAAAGTACTGGTGCCATAGATGAGGTACCACAAACCAGATCGTTATTTGGTGTTGTAGATTTGAGAACAGGAAATATTGATGTTAAGGCTGAATTGGATAAGGATAAGTATTTTGGAGAGGGAATTACATTTTTAAATGGCAGAGTTTATCAACTTACTTACAAGAGTAAAGTGGGTTTTATTTATGATGCTACTACTTTTAAAAAGATTAGTGAATTTGTTATTCCAAGTAAAGAAGGGTGGGGGATGACAACCAATGGATCAGAATTGATCATGAGTGATGGTACTAATATGCTTACTTATTTGGATCCGAATACCTTACAGGTGATTAAAAGAGTTTCGGTTACTGAAAATGGATTTGCCAAGGATTACCTGAATGAGTTGGAATATGTAAAGGGATATATTTATGCAAATATCTGGACTACAAATACTATTGTTAAAATAGACCCCAAAGATGGAACTGTAGTTGGAAGGCTTGATTTAACATCACTAGCGCTTGAAGCTAAAAATATCAATTATCGATCTTTGGAAATGAATGGTATAGCCTATGATTTGGATGCTGATCTGTTTTTTATAACAGGTAAGCTATGGCCAAAAATATATCAAATTAGAATTAAGTAATTCATTGGAGTTGCAATTTATTTGAGACTCATATCTTGTAATTTTAGCGATGTTTTCCAATTTCGTGTGGTGGCTTGTACTTTTAATTTTGATTCAATAAAGTTATTTGTAAGTTTTGTTTTTCCATAACCATTGGGGCAATATAAGTAAATGGCATCCTGGGTTAAATGGATTTCCTCGGAATCAGATTTTTTTGATAGTATATTGACCGGATCGAAATATTCAGGTTGTTCTGCAAGAAAAGTGATGTGAATGTACGCTGCATTTTTATCAGAATCATTAGCAAAAGGATTGTTTGAAATAATAGATTTCAACTTTATCGCAGATAACACAATAACAGGAACATCAAAATCAAAAGCTGTCTTAATCTTATCTTGAATCAAGTTTTTTAATTCAACTTCGTTTGAATTGGTATGTTGGAAAATTACATTTCCACTCTGAATGTAGGTATCGATGTTTTTAAAACCGAGTTCCTGATATAATGCTTTAAGAGCATCCATTTTAATTATTCTTTGCCCACCAACATTTATGCCTCTTAATATGGAAATGTATGTTTTCATCATTCAATTTTCAGTATCGTAATAATTTATTTTTACTTGAAGTTTTGTCTGGTTAAAGAAGTCGTGCTAAATTTTTTTCAAAAATATGACTTGATTAAATACTTTTCTTAATACTTGATATTTGTGTCTAATATTTAAATATATTTTTTAATCATATCCACTTGATAGTTTGATAAAATGCTTTGGAATTGCTCCTTATTACTTTTGTATAAACAATATCTGATTTTTGTATAAGGATTAAGTTTCTGATTTCTTTTTTCTTCAATAGTATTGGCAACATGCAGCTGATGTTTCAGCGCTTGATCTAACCGACCTTCCGTAAAATTCTTGTTCAGTAATAGTATTTCCTGAACAAATCCATCAACTTTGTATTCAATAAATTTATAATCAGGAAAATATCGCATAACTATAAATAAAAAGTTGAATACGTCAATTTTTTTATTTTTCTCAATAGCTTCTCCTTTTTTTATTTTGTCCTTAATTCTTTTTTCCTCAATAGCAATTTCATTTTTTATACTTAAAAATTCATCGTCTGCTATTTCAAATAAAGCTGATAATCGATTAATCCTGCGTTTTAAGTTTTGGGGTATACTTTTTTTATATTTTATTTTATGATCTAAAATACTCCATGCATCCTGTATTACCGTTCGCACCTGTAATTCAAATATGAGATGAGTAAATTCTAATTTATTATTGGATTCGGCATAAGAATCCTTTAATTGCAACTGAAGGTGCAGGCTTTTGTATCCAAACTTATCTTCTGTTTTGTCTAGTATACCTGATTTATCTGTGGTTTCAACTACTTCAAAGTATTTTTTTAGATGTTTGGTAATGTATTCGATGTCATCCTTATGGTAGCATATTACCCTAATGCCAATTAAATCAGTTAAATAATCCTGAATGTAATACGGATGTTTTTCATCAATATATGGGAGATACTTTCTTTTAAATTTACTGACGCATTCGTCAATATTTTTCACCCTGGATGTTACAGTATCAACTTTAGGTAAGGCTTGAATGATAGAAGAAAAGTAGTCTTTAGCTTCGTTATTAAAAGATAGTTGTGAATTATACCATTTTTTAAAAGCTTTAATATTTTGTTCTATGTTTGTCATTGAAATAAAAATGTTTCACTATAATGTGTGAGAAATCGCCTTTAACTTTTAAGTGCCTTTCATTCTCATACGTCCCTTTATATTATTAAGCACAGAATACATTAGGAGATAAGAATGAATTTGGTAAATGTTTGGGAAAGCGATATTCCTGTTGTTATTGCAAGGTAAGTAAACAAATTTCAGAATAGTAATTTTTATTGCCGG
>JBNKGY010000236.1:0-6686 GCA_050290065.1 Marinilabiliaceae bacterium | reverse complement strand
TCTCAAAAATATATATTGTAAATCAATCATTTACTGAAATTTGAGCTCGCTAATTTTAATCGAACTCAGGTTAATATCATATCACCACCCCGTTTATTCTAACATCTTTAAAGTAGACTGTTTCATTGCTTTGCAAGGCATCACAAGAGCCTACAATATTTACCCCTTTTGTTATAATTTGACACCCATTAATGAGTAAACCTTCAGCCTGATCTTCCCACTTTGGTCAACAATCAGCTTTTTATTTTTTAAACCAGGAGCCTCCTGTCGTGTGCTAAAACACCATTCCATTTTATTATAAATACCTTTGAGATTCCTCTCTTGAGAAGAAACTACGGTGCTATCCATTAATGCGTAGTATTCTTTGTTGTATTCCAGTAGGTTATTAAATTAAGCCAATACTTTGTCAAAGTAATTTTTAAATTCTTTTGGATTTGCTGGTGTTAAATAAAAAGTTTCACCATTTTTTAAGTTTAAAATAATACATTCGCCACCCGATTTTACTTTCAAAGATGTAATCGTTTCTTTGGGTCCTGCAGCTGAAACTTCAGCAGTGGCGGTATTGGTATAATACTTATATAATGGAGATTTTTTCTTAATCATTTGAAAATACCCAACAATATCAGCAGAATCTTTAAAGCTTTCCTGTTCTTTAATAGAGTTACGGATTAATTCTCTGGTTTCTTCCTCATTGAGATAGAGCAGAGATTGAATATTCTCCTTTTTAAATAACTTATTATGAAATGGTGGTTTGTAAATGGATATCCCATTTGAACTAATCGTAAATTTGATAAACATTTTAAAAACGGATGCCGTTATTACGTATAGAAAAAACAGAAAGATACTTAATGGGAAAAGTGCGAAATACCAATTCCCCTCAAAATCGATGTTTATTCCGGATGGATCAATAGTATATGCGATTACAGGTGAAAATATAATAAGGTATCCTATAAGTAGCATTAAAAATACTTTAGGCCCCCGACTAGTGTAAAATATCTTTTTCATGTATTAAAAAAAAAATTAGCAAGGCCTGGTATTCAGAACGATCAGGATTTCAATAATTATTGGTATCTCCTGAGTTACTTATTATTTACCTTGGCGTTGCAGGTTCAGTAATGTGATTTAGGTTCAACGTTTATAAGTACGTGGTTAGTTGTTATCAAGTTACATGGTGCTTAAGGTGATTCACAAACTTAAATTAATAACCTCAGTTCGACATAAAATTAATGGCTCAGACCACTTATAAATAATTGGTTTCAAGGAATATTTGCTTACCATAGCTCGCTATGCTTCAAAATTTTTATTGTATATTAATCATTTAATAAAATCTGAGCTCTAAAATTTTAATCGAACTGAGGCTAATATATCTAAATATCCTTAATTTGTTAAGTGTTGTGATACATACAACCTTTTCATTAATAGTTTGAATAATATCTTTAAGATTTTTTCTTTCAGAAAGTAACCAAAGCATGTATTTAGTGTATAAAGGATGGAAGGCATTTATTTAGATAACCTGAAATCAATCCCGTTTTTATGATTTTGAAATATAGTATTTTTCGTAAATTATGAAGCCAGCCTTATTAATTTTATACATCCACATCATCATTGTGTTTACAGCAGGAGCCAATAATCCTTTGCAGTTTTCGCATTATTCAACTCATAATGGATTACCGAATGATTTCGTATTATCCATTGTTCAGGATAACGATGATTTTTTATGGTTTGGAACGCACCTGGGAATCGTACGTTTTGATGGTTATCGCTTTAATTTATATCAGCCGAATCCAGAAAAAGACAATAGTTTAAGTTATAAGCATATTCATAAATTGTATGCTGATTTACATGGAAACTTATGGATTCAGTTCTCTGAACATGCGCTTGACAGGATGCAGATTAATACAGGCACATTTTATAATTACAAATCAGATACCTGTAAATCAGGAAATATTTCAAGTCTTGAGATCAATAGCTTTTTTGAAGATCAGGATTCTACATTGTATCTGGCAACAAATACAGGAATCAATATTTACAATTCAAACAATGATACATTTCAATTCATCCTGCCCAATTCATTAGCAGGCCATAATAAACTATCAAATCGTGTGGCGGCTATTACAGATGATAGTTTAGGTAATATATGGTTTCATTCAATCAAAGCAATTGGTTGTTTACGAAAGAATGATGGGAAAATTCAATCTTTAGGTGAATTCATGAATGATTCTATTGTAGATAACTTAAATGTAGAATCGATGACCTCAGACCGTAATACAAAATTATGGTTTACAACATGGAATAAAGGGGTGTTTTGTTACGATATATCAACGGGTGAACTCCATAATTATTTGAAGGGGGCAGAAGGACTTACAACCATTTATGTTGATAATAGTGGGAGTGTTTATTGTTTTTCGGAGCTGAATAATAGCCTTTATTACTTGAATACTAAGAATATTGCTACGTCAAAATTCTCAAAACATAATCTTTTCAATACAACAGAAAAGGTGAGGTTTTTAAAAATGGCAGAGGATAAAACAGGTAATCTGTGGATATCTTCATCTCATGGGGTAGATATGTTTAATCCGAAAGATGGAATCTCACATTACAAGAATAATATTTTCGATGATCAGTCTTTATCCTCCAACACCATCAATTATATTTTTATTGATCACACAAATAATCTGTGGGTAAGCAATTACAGAAAGGGGTTAGATAAGGCAGATTTAAATCAAAAACCATTTCATAAACGGTACACTAATCCTGTACAAAATAACCATATTTTTTCCGGTACAAATATTACTGCAACAATGGTTGACCATAATAATAACCTTTGGGTTGGAGAAACCGGAAAGTCAATTATATGTGTTAATGAAAAGTCAAATACTGTTATTCCGGTAAAGGTAAAACAGAATGAAGAAACAAGTTTTTCAGCCTTGATGGAAGATAGTAGAGGTGATATTTGGGTTGGGAACTATGGTTTAGGTATTGAAAGAATTAATGGGAAAACCTTACAGGTTGACTTTTCAACCAATATTTCAGAATGGGGTGAGTACAGAGCGTATTTTTGGAGTGTTCGCAAGTTTACTGAGGATCAACAGGGAAATATATGGTTTGTATCTGCCAGAGGAGTTTATAAATGGGATAGAGAAACAGAGAAAGTCATACCTTATTCACATTTGTATGATCCATATGAAAATGAGCAGGGGTTCTATCGCACTGTTTTTATAGATGGGGATGGTACCTTATGGTCGGGATCATATAATGGAGGACTGGCTCGTTACAATCTTCAGGATAATACAGTGAAGCGCTTTGTTAATAACCCTGATGATAAAACGAGTATTAGTGGTAATGGAGTTTATGTAATTTTTGAAGAAACAGACAGTACTCTGTTGATTGGCACCACATTCGGATTAAACCGTTTCCATAAAAAATCAGAAACATTTAGACTGGTTAACACAGTACCCAGTTTGCATAACTTCGGTATATATTCTATTATTCCTGATTCGCAATCTAATTACTGGATGGCTACTGATAATGGATTGATTTGTTTAAATAAAAAAACACTGGAATGTGTTTTTTATGATGAAGGAGATGGCTTGCCGGCCAATGAATTTAATACCACAGCAAGTTGTTTAGGTAAGGATGGTAATATTTACATGGGATCACCCAAAGGACTTTTATCTTTTAATCCGGATGCATTTAGTAATAATCCTTATAGCGCCAAACCAACTATTACAAATATGGAATTAAATAATGCTAAAGTAGCTCCGGGAGATACCGTTAATGGTCGGATTCTGCTTTCAAATCAGATTTGGAATACAAAATCAATTGTTTTAAATCACGATGAGAATGATTTCACCTTTCAATTCTCTGCTATGCATTATGCCGTTCCTGAAAGTAATATTTTTTGGTATATGCTGGAAGGTTATAAAAATGAGTGGTTTACATGTGATATAAGTGATCACACAAGAGTCTCTTTTGTGGGCCTTCCCCCGGGTAATTATACCTTTAGGTTAAAAGCAAGTAATAACGATGGAGTCATCAATATACCTGAAGATGAAGTTCATTTAAAGATCATTATACTTCCTCCTTTTTACAGAACGAATTGGTTCAAAGGATTGGTCACCTTTTTAATTGCTTTCTTAACCATAATGGTGTTTAGGATTCGAATCCGAAAAATCAGAGCCTCAAATATACTATTGGAAAATATTGTTAGCGATCGTACCAAGGAGTTACAAGGTACTAATGATCTTCTAAATGAGCATAAAGAGGAATTAATCGCACAAAAAGAATCATTAATAGAAGTTAATAACAACCTAAGGGCATCGCAAGAGAAAATTTTAAGTCAGAATATAGAACTGGATCTTCATAGGAATAATCTGGAAACCCTGGTAGAAGAAAGGACTTCGGAGTTAATTCATGCGCTTGATAAAGCTAAGGAATCAGATCGGTTAAAGAGTGCATTTTTAGCCAATATGTCTCATGAAATCAGAACTCCTATGAATGCTATCATAGGTTTTTCAACCTTATTGAAGGATGTGGATATTGATGAGAAAACCAGAAATTATTACTTAAAAACAATCATCACAAACACTAACTCTTTGATGGTTTTAATCAATGATATCCTTGATATATCTTACATTCAATCAGGTCAGATAAAATTTTGTATAAGAAACTATAGTTTAAAGACCATACTTAATGATTGTTTTGAGGTATTCAAACTAAATCATTCAGCTAAAAATGTTGATTTGGTATTAAATACTCATAAAATTGATAATGATTTGGAGATTCTTACGGATGAAGTTCGGTTTAAGCAGGTTTTATCCAATATCATTTCTAATGCATTAAAATTTACAAGTAAGGGGTCGGTAGAGTTTGGTGTAATTGAGGTTTCTGATGAAATAACCTTATATGTTAAAGATACCGGTATTGGCATGCCTGATGATATAGGGGATGAGATATTTGAACGATTTTCTAAACTGGAGTATAATACAAACCAATTATTTGGAGGTGCAGGATTGGGATTGGCCATTAGTAAAAGTCTGGTTCATTTATGGGGAGGTAGACTTTGGTATGAGTCTGAAGAAAATAAAGGAACTACTTTTTATTTTACACATCCGCTACAGCTTCAAAAATTAAAGGTATCACCACTTATACCTCAGAAAAAAATATCTTCTGTTAAAATGACGGGTATTCATGTGCTTATTGCTGAAGAGGATGCATCTGACTATCAATTGTTAAAAGCTTATTTAAGTAGTTTGGGGGCAAATGTTATCTGGGCAAAAAATGGACAGGAGGCCTTTGAGGTGGTTAATTCATCAACTGTAGATATTGTTATAATGGATATGAAATTACCTGTTTTATCGGGAATGGATATTGCAAAACAGATTAAATTTCAGCATCCGGAAATGCCAATTATTGCTCAAATGGCCTTTAATTATATCAACCATACTGACATTCTGCAGCATGGTATATTTGATAGAATTATTTCCAAACCGATTAAACGTAATGAACTTTTTAGTGTAATTGAGTCTATTTTATAACATAGCTTGCAGTGATTTGTATATGATTAATAACTTAGATTTTTGAATACGATAGTTCGGATCAGGAGGTTTATAAGTTTGTATATTAATTGTTACGAGTAACTTGTTGTTTAAAGGCCTCTAATGCCACGTTTAAGTATTTCTGTTTTAATTGTTTTCTTTCTTTTTAAGGAGAACGGCATGTAATTCTGCCTTCATAAAAGTTCATGCTGCGTTTCTTTGAAGCCATGTCCCATTATTTTATAATTACTGTTTCACTCGACCTAGCTCAAGCAAGTTTGACGTCTGCACTCCTTTTTTGCAGTAAGTACACCATTAATGTTCATGACAAATTTTTAATGCATATACACTTTGAGGTCAATTTCATCTTTATTGGAACCTGAATCCAAAATTTTATGTCGAACTTAGGTTAATAGTTCGGATTGATTGTTCTTTTAACTCTCATAACGCAGTCCTAATGTACAATTCGGGTTTAAACTCTGTTTTATTAGTTCTGTATAGATATGAAGGCGTGTAAAAAAACATTTTGTTATGATTTTGCAGGTTGTGATATCATGATATTCAAATTTTTGTATATTTTTATATTACCAAAACACTTAACCTTAAACCTGCATGAATTCAATTTTTATTTATCCATCCACCTATAAAAAAGAGAGAAGGATAATTTTACAATATAATTATAAAGTCAATGGTACTTTAGATCAGGTTGTACGCTTGTTGCCAGGCAGAAAGTATAGTAATTCATGCCGATTTTGGCATATCCCTTTCCGAAACGATTATAAAGCTTATTTAAAACAGTATTTTGCGAGTTTACCTTCTTTAGAGCTTGTGTTTGGCGAAGCTGATCATACAGAAGAAAGTAGCCAGATAGATACAGAACCGGTACTAAACCCGGCAGAAAAAAGTGTGAAAATTAAAATAGATGAGGTACATAAGAAGTTTTACCTGGATCATGGGTATGAACCAGTTCTATTTAAAAAGCTACATGATTTAAAGGAAGGCATATGGCTTAAAAAGCAAAAGAACTGGATGTTTGAAGGTACGAATGAAAAGTATCTGAAAATAAAAAAGATGCTAATAACCTGAGTTCGATATAAAATTAATGGCTCAAATCGCTTATAAATATTGAGTTTCAAGGAATGTTTGCGA
>JBNKGY010000235.1:0-6704 GCA_050290065.1 Marinilabiliaceae bacterium | reverse complement strand
ATCACGAAATGCTTCTGCAATGATGACTTCTTTTTGCTTATCCGCATCTGCTCTAATTTTTTCAGAAGCTGCAGCGCCTTCAGATCTAAGCTGATTAGCAATTCTTTTACGTTCAGAAATCATCATCATTACAGTGCCAAATATTCCAAACATTATTACAATATATAATATGGCTTTCATTACCATTCCTGATGACCTGTCACTCTCAATCTGTTGCAAAAGCGTCGGAAACATTTCCTCCCAGCTCATTACACTATACGCTTTATCTACTCCTTGATTTAACCTTGGTAAAATCTTTTTCATGGTATCATTATTTTCAACCATCAACACAATTGAAGATAACCTGTCTGTAGCCGAGAAAAGCTCTTGTGCTGTATTCAGATTCAGATAAATTAATTGTCTGTTTAAATTAGGATTAGATAACTTGAATAATCCCCTTACTGGATACTTGCCTGCGGCAGTAACTCCATGAAAGCCCTGACTAAGCAACACTAATGTATCTCCAGGTTCAATCTTTAACTTTGTGGCCAATTCAAATCCAACCAAAACACCATTGTCATTATTTTTCAGATAATTACCTTGAATAATTTTTGTTCCAATAGATGTTAATTCATTTTCTTTTTGTGGGTCAATCCCCATAATCATAGCACCCTTGGAATCTTCTCCGTTCGATGCCAGGGCAAAACTTTCTAAACGGGGAATTACCAAAGTAATATCTTCAATAGAATCAATAAACTTGTTGAGATTCTCATTTTCAGAAAAAGTATTATTTATACTTTTATTTTCCCAATAATCCACTTGATGGATTTGAATATAACCCGAGTAAAAATTTACAATATTTTTAATCATGTTATTATAAGAGCCCTCCTGCATAGAACCCATTAATGACGTTAATATTACACCAAAAAATATGGAGGAAACAGTAATAAAAGTCCTTCGTTTATTACGCCATAAATTACGCCATGATAAAATAAATAGCCTCATCTTTTTAAGTTTTACATGCAGTTCTATTTAATTCTTTTCATATTTTGAATTGAAAAAAAGTTATCTTCCAAAGGCATATTAAAACCAACCTTCGTAAACTCCATAGTTGTTTTATGCCCTTCTTTACCTTCGGGTATTACCTCGAAATAAGTTGGCATAATACGGTCTCCAACATCTTTAATTTTAGATAATCTTTCTGTATTTATAAGATATTCATCTTCATCGTAATATTCATTTTTAAGAGTCATGTAGCCATTTTGGCTTACCCAGCTTATAATTTTGCCCCATACCACAACAGCATCTTCTTTAGGCACTAGTTCTATTACCCAACACTTATAGCCATCCATTTCCTCTTCTCTGATAATGGTATGTTTATAATCCTCAACAATTGATGCTCCCTTTACCAAATCATCATTTGTTAAATCAGATCCCATCCAGGATTGCATCATCATGCTAGGTGGAATCTTAATCATCTTTTCGATATTAGGCATATAGTTCCACATGTCCTTATTTCTTTTCAGAAAAACTTGTCCTTTTTCCTTAATGGGATACGTAACGTAAATCAAAGAATAATCAATTCCTTTTGACCAGGCTTTAAATCGTAATTTTCGCTCCCACTTTGGACGAGATATAACCATCTCCATTTCAGATACACTGGTCTTGCCCCGTATCAGTTCATTGGCTTTATCAATAATATCTTTAGCAGTAACATCAGCATTAACCTGAGCAATTACTGCAGTATTAAATAACAAAACAGAAAATCCAATGAGCACCATTGTTTTTAATTCTACTAATTTCTTCATGACAGCTATTTTATGAATTGATCAATTATTTTCCCTTTGACTTCATCAATAGGAAAAGTAATCGGATCGACGATATAATTTAAATAAACACCATCTAATATAGAAGTGAGGTATCGGGTTTCTAACATGGGATTCGCCGAACCTTTAGCACTAAAATAATTAGCAATACTGGCAAAAACAGGTTCTGCCAGTTCCATAAACTCTTTTTCAAACATGGTGAGAATATTTGGTTGAAGTACTATTCCGAAATATATCCTCAGAAATTTATAATTATCCTTCACCCAATTGAGGTAAGCATCAATCATCTTTACAAAACCTTCATCTCCCTTATTTTCAGAGAAACACTGAAGCGCAATACTAAACATTTCTTTAATTGTATCAATAACCAACGATTTCAAAAGCTCTTCTTTACTTTTAAAATAAGTATATACCAATCCTTTTGATATCCCTGCTCCTGCTGCTATCATGGATATAGAAGTGGATTGATATCCTTTTTCAGAGAACAATCCCATCGCTGCACTAATGATTACTTCCCTCTTTTCTGCCTTCAAATTATCCAATTGAGATTTCGTTCTTGGTGACATAGTTATATATTTTACGACTGACCGGTTAGTCAAAGTTAAAGAAGATTTTTTGAATTATCAATAAAATACCGAAAAAATCTGGCCATAAAGATTTTATCTGTCGTTAAATTTTCTCAATTTTATAGCCTTTTATCAACACACAATAATGTAAACATTGAAAAAAGGTATCGTTTTTAAATCCACAGGTAGCAGATATATAGTAAAGACTCAAAATGGAGAGTTTATCTCGTGCTCGATAAAAGGGAAATTTAGGCTGAATGACATCAAAAGCACCAATCCTGTTGCTGTAGGCGACCACGTACACTTTACTATAGATGAAGAATCAGAGATGGGGGTTATTGCAGATATTGAACAACGCAAGAACTACATTATCAGAAAAGCATCAAATCTATCCAAACAGTCACATATAATTGCATCAAATATTGATCAGGCCATTTTATTGGTAACTGTCAACTATCCAATAACCACAACTGTATTTATTGACAGGTTTTTAGCCTCTGCAGAAGCTTACCGCATTCCTGTTAAAATTGTATTCAACAAGATAGACCGCTATAAAAACGAATTAGTGGAAACACTAAATCACCTAAGAGATGTTTACGAGAAAATTGGCTATGAGACCTACGCCATCTCAGCCAAGATGAATGATGATTTGGGTATTATTGTGGAATTACTAAAAGACAAAGTAAGTGTAATTTCCGGTCACTCCGGAGTTGGTAAATCAACATTGATAAACCGAATACAACCTGGATTAAATTTAAAAGTTGCTGAAATATCTAATATTCACCAAAGCGGTAAACACACTACCACATTTGCAGAAATGCACGAATTAAACTTTGGAGGCTACATCATTGATACTCCAGGCATTAGAGGATATGGATTAATTGATATTGACAAAAACGAATTATATCATTATTTCAAAGAGATTTTTGAACACTCACATAACTGTCAGTACAGCAATTGCACACACATCCATGAACCAGGCTGTGCTGTAAAAAAGGCTGTTGAAGACGAAGAAATTGCCTATTCAAGATATGAAAGTTACTATAGTATCCATCAGTCCAGACCGGAAAAATACAGATAAGCAAACAATTCAACATGAAAAGAGCCATAGGCATTGTAATTTCTAGTGTAATTTTTTTAATAGTCTCCAACATATACTATTATCATGATACTTATACCTGGCAAATAGACACTCAGAAAACAATCCTTGAAAAACAAATTTCAATTTGCACTAAAGATTTCAAAAACTTTTTCTCCATCGTAAAAAATGACATTCTCTTACTTATAAATGAATCTGAACTTAAAGAATTATTTGAGCATAGCCTTCAATCAGATGTTACCAAAAAACGAATTGAAATATTATGCAACAGATACAATAACATCGTTAAAAAAGTCAATGTTATTGACATTAAAGGAAACTACTACGCTTTAAAAAAGAGTACGAATAATACATACATATCTCAATTTGGAAAATCAGCTAGAAAAGAGGAATTTAAACCGATAATCACTACAGATTCAATCCATAACGAACTGATCTTAAGCCAACCCCTGTATGGCGACTCTCATATTTACGGGTATGTAGTATTTCATATCGATATAAATTCGTTTTACAAACAACTCTTTAAAAATTTTTACCTAAAGGGACATCAATTTCAATGGATAACAGACCTGAACAATAACATCATATATTCTACCATTCCAAATCTCGCCATCAAAGCAATTGATCCGCAATTATTAAATATTAAGAAATCAAAAACAACCTCTTCTATTATTCACTTTTTATCCATTAATAACACTCCGCAAAAAACATTAACAGTAATTCAAGATATAGAATATGCCAACCACATACTAAAAATGGCATTTTCTATACCCATCAAACCCATCACAAACTCAATACTTAAAAACTCCTTTTTAGTTGGCCTAATTTCCTTTGTAGTAATAATTCTGATTGTAATTGTATTTTACCAATACATCCTGAAAACAAAATCAATTCAAAAAAGACTCGCTCAATCAGAAAATGCACTAAAAAAGATATTGTATTTTGCACCAGTAGGAATAGTACTTGTTGATGAATATAACAACATAAAGCTGGTTAACAAATCTGCCCTTAAAATTTTCGAATGCAATGATGAAGAATTACTTCTGGATCAGGAATGCAATGAAAAAGTACTATTTGAAAGAAAAAAGAAAATCTCAAGAACAAACGTAAGTGACACTTCCAAGAAATACATTTTCAACAGTTCGAATCAAAAAAAGCAGGTTATCCTTAGTGAGAAAATTCCTTTTTTTAATCAAACAAAGAAATACCACATTCACGTTTTTATTGAGATTACCCCAATTGAAATGGACAGAATTAAGGAAGAGAAATCAAACAAAGCAAAATCAACCTTTGTAGCCAATATAAGTCACGAACTAAGAACTCCGCTGAACGGAATTATAGGAATGACCGACATCATGTCATCATCCACTAATATTCCTGAAGCAGAAAAGGAAATGCTATTGGTTGTCAAAAGATCTGCAGATACCCTACTGGCTCTTATTAATGACATTCTTGACTTTTCAAAAATTGAAGCCGGTAAACTCGAAGTAGAATCGATCCCTGTTGATTTGAAATATGAAATCGAACAATCAATTTCCGGACTTACTCCACTATCGAAAGACCGTGATATTAATTTAAACTGGGTCAGCACTATTGACTTACCTAATGATTTAATTACTGATCCACTTAGATTAAGACAAGTACTCAACAACCTGATCGGAAATGCAATTAAATTCACACCTTCCGGACAGGTTCAGCTAAAAATATCTCAGGGATCTACTTTAAATGGTAGTCCGGCAATAAAATTCACCATAAGCGACACCGGAATTGGTATCAAAAAAGAAAAACTCAAATCAATATTTAATTCCTTTTCACAGGAAGATGACAGTACCACCAGAAAATTTGGAGGAACAGGATTAGGCACATCAATTTCTAAAAACCTTGTTGAACTAATGGGTGGAGAAATTTGGGCAAACAGCCCTTCAACCATATCCACATCACCAGATCATCCTGGAGCTGAATTCAACTTCACTCTTCCGCTGGAAACCAGACTTAAAAATAAAAACCTTGATTTTTCGTATATTCTTTCCTGGGCACAAATTGAAGTGTTAATTATTTGTGATGACATTCTTCAGGTTCAAAATATGATAAAAAACCTGTTAGCACTTGGTATTTGCTACAAAATAATGGCTCCATCACAGGAGGCTATTCAAATGCTATCTGAACAAAATACCATACATATGATCATAATAGATCAAAGACCTGATTTTAATGGTCTTGATTTTCTGCAACAACTTTACAATCACAATCTTTACAAAAAGCATTTAATTATTATTCAGAGTTCTGACTACGAAACAATGAATACAAAGCTTGGAAGGAAACTTGGCACAGATGCCTATTTACGTAAACCCGTCAAATTAGAAAACATCAGGAGTTTCATTTTAAAACATTTCACCTCAATTAAAAGTCAAACCAGTTTAGCTGGAAAAATTGTACCCGATGATATAAAAATATTGGTAGCTGAGGATAATCTATTTAACCAAAAAGTGGCACAAAACTTATTTAGAAAAATTGGATATGAAATCGATTTAGCCAACAATGGAAGAGAAGCCATAGATAAATTTAAAGAACACAAACATCATATCGTATTTATGGACTTGATGATGCCAGAATTGGACGGATTTGATGCTGCAAAGGAATTAAAATGCTACGACGAAAACTGTCCGGTAATTGCTATGACTGCAAATAATGACGAAACACAACGGGAACTGGCATTTAAAGCAGGGATGGATGACTTCATTGTAAAACCCGCTCAAAAAGAAGAAATAAGCAGAATGATTATCAAATGGTGTTCACATTAACATAAGCTCCTAAGCAATAATACTTTCATACAACCGTTCTTATTCAAACATTTACTGAACACACAAAAATCAACTACAACTACATTTTACAATAGAAGATCGGCAAAAACAGCTCTTTATTAAATAACATATATATGAAGCATTATTCATACAAGAAAAAGTTCAAAATCATCATACTATTAGGAGCCATATGCATTGGAGCTTTTTCATCCTTATACACAAAATCTCTTGTAGATGAACTAAAAGTTGAAGAAGAAAAGAAAATTGAATTGTGGTCCGGGAACTGGAACCGGGAACTAAAGTATTTACTAATTGAAAATCAGGGGGAGCCTCATTGAGACTCCTCTATTTCAGTTCTATTAACCTGAGTTCGATTAAAATTAGCGAGCTCAAATTTCAGTAAATGATTGATTTACAATATAAATTTTTGAGA
>JBNKGY010000234.1:0-6804 GCA_050290065.1 Marinilabiliaceae bacterium | reverse complement strand
TCACTATTTATCGGCGGTCTGAATCCAAAATTTTATGTCGAACTCAGGTTATTAACCACAATTCGATTAAAATTAAAGAGCTCAGATTTTATGTCGAACTCAGGTTTGTATTATTTTTACCTACTGTTTGAAAATTCTTTTCTCAATTCAGCTCAACAAAAGGCCATGTTTTGTGCACTAAGCAATAAACCGGTAAATCAATTTCGGTAAATTACAAATTCTACTTCTTATGAGGTTGAATTTCTCAATATTATTGTTTTAAGCTGACCTCTTTTTGCTCCCAGAATTCACTTTCCGTAAGCTTTTCAATACGCATTTGGCAGTAAATTTTCATGCGGCTGTTTTTACCGGGAAATTGTGCTTCCATGAGGTTTACCAATTTTGAATAGCATTCCAATGCTTTTTTCTTATCCTCAATTCCAAAATCGTATATAGTGGCCACTTTATACTCGCCATATATATTTTCAGGGTCCGTTTCATATATTAACCCATAATATTCAATGGCCTTATGAAGATCGCGCTCCCATTCGTATATTTCACCGAATCCCTTATAGACCATGGCTAATGTTTTAGGGTTAGGTTGAAGTAATTCCAATGCCTTATTAAAATATTTAAGTCCTTTGCTGTTTTCTTTATCCAGATTACAACAAAAGCCAAGAACATAATGGCACAAGAAGTCAGTAGAATCTTTAGCCACAAAGCTTTCCAGTACCTTAGTTGCTTTGGTATAATATTTAGCTTTCCAATAGCAAAGGCCTAGAAATTTTGTAGTAACCAGGGATGAATCTCCGTTTTGATACAAACCTTTAAATATATTGTAAGTATCTACAATACTGTCGTTTACATATAGGGCTCTTCCGTAAAACCTTTTGAGTACGTTACTCTTATGAACATCCGATGAATAATATTTTTCAATAAAGTACAATGCTCCTTTATCCCATTTATTCTTTAAAAGTAAGTCTGTAGCCTTAATTAAATTCGAAGTAACAGGCTTTATGTCACAAGCCAATGAATAGTAATAATAGGCACTGTCTACATTGTTTACATCTCTGTATATATCTGCAATTTGTGAAAGAATAAACGTGTTTTTGTTATCGTTTTTTAAAGCTGTTGTAAAAATTTGGAGAGCCGCCTTATGTTCATCCATTTTTTTTAGCAATAGCCCACTTCTGATTAAGTAATGTTTGTCATCAGGTTTTAAATCCAATATCTTACGTGAACATGTTAAAGCCTCGCGGTATTGAGATGTATTGGAGTAAAGTGTTTCCAACTCCATTAACAGTTCAATATTATTTCTATCGTTTTTATAAATGTCTTTATATATCAGGATTGCGCTATCCAGCTTATAATCATGCACAAATTGTTTTGCTTTCAGTATCTTCATTGAAACGATGGTTGAATCTTCGGAAGAAGTGAAGTATGTAACACCTGCAGTTACAGATTGAAAAATTAGAATAATGAAGTGAGCAATACAAATTATAATTTTAACAGAGTTCATGATGGAAAATTTTATAACTAAAACATTAGTTTAAAAATATTTTACTTGTTATAGCTCTACCTTTTTTGTGCTTTTTATGGGTTCCTGAGCAAAATTGCATTGTGATATCAGTTTTAATATCATTTGTTATCTATATTTTTATTGATATTTCCTAATTTAAAGATCAGTATATCAGTTGAGTATAAATTGATTGATTTATATATTTTGAAGTTGTTTTTTAAAAGCAGGATATTGCAATGTTTTTTGCGCACAGCATATTGTTATTTTAGATTTGTAATCCCAATCACATAATAAACAGTAATAATGAGTCACTCAATTTAATCCGTTTTTACTATATGGTTATTGTTATTATTCATCATTACATGTGGTGTATGTAAGCAAGAAGGCAGACATGTAATTGATGTATTTTCGAGCAGGAGATAAATTTTTAGGAGGACAAGAAGTTACTGTTCCGGTTACAATAAATGATATTCCCGTGTTTGTTAAAGGAGGTTCTTTTATTCCAATGGTAAAGGCTTTTAATAATATGGAGGAGTATCGTATCGATTCTTTCATTATAAAAGCAAACCGGAAGAAAGAACTATTCAATTGGTCATGATCAGTTAGTCGCAAAGTCAGAAAGAGTTTTTAAATTTTCAATGTGCTTGTGTAATTATCATTTAATCAGTGTAATATGATGGTGTTTTGTTTTTGGTCTGGTTTTTGGATATCCTTAATCAGAAATGCTTATTGAAAGTTGAATTTGCATTTCGATCATATGCATATAAAATATTTCTGTCAGACAGTGCCATTTACTATAAACTAAAATCACTTGTCATGAAAAAGTTTGTTATAGGATTATTCGTATCGATGTTCATTATAAATATTTCTGCACAGGACAACAGAAGATCCTCAAGAGCCAGTAATAAAAGTGTTTATAGAACTGAACGTGCTAAAACACCACATCATTCAGAATATAAGGGTAAGGAGGCTAAACATTCCGGAAATCACTTCGATCAAGTAATGGCAATGTCTTTGCATTCGAAGTATTACAAAAAGCCGTACCATAAAGAAGTGCGTCATTATGGAAAGCATAATAACAGGGATCATTATGAGAAACACTATAATGGGAAGCATCATTATAAGCATAATAATTATTGGTCAGAACCTCATTATCAACCAGTAGTTCGACGTTCAAAGGCTTATCGTTTACCTCATGATCATATGCAATTAGTATTTAATGGTCACAAAGTATTTTTTTCAGCCGGATTGTTTTATGAACGCCATCACGATTGTTACCAGGAAATTGCACCTCCTAAAGGTTTATTAGTGCATAGATTGCCGTATAATGCCAGAAAAATTTTCATAGAAGGGAAAGTATATTATGAATATTTAAATACCATTTATGTAAAGGTTGAAACTCGCAGAGGATATGTTTTTGAGGTTGTCGGGGAATATCAATGGAATTAATGTTGCATATGCATATCTCATTAATATTTTGTGTTATAATTTTAAGTTTGCTAAAATTAATATATCGCCAATCTCATAGTGATATTTATTGCTGATCATTTATTTTAATCGAAATCAGGTTAGGTTAGGTTAGGTTAGGTTAGCAATGTGCAATAGAAATTCTATTACATATTGTTGGTTTAAAAGCTACTTTGTTTAATTACGAAGTAGCTTTTTGTTGATAGAGATTGTCGATTTTATGATATATTTTATTCTAAAGTATCTGCAAATTGAAGCTTTAGAATAATCATTTGAAATTAAATATGATGAAAAAAACATCCTTTGTACTTTATCATTTAATACTGTTAAATATTTTTTTACTTGGTGCCCTTGAAGGACAAAATAGAACAAATGAAATTGATATTAAAAGTCCTGAAGGGTATGATTTAGTTTGGTCAGATGAGTTTAATACAGAAGGTAAACCAAATGACAAATTTTGGTCATATGAGCATGGGTTTGTACGGAATCAGGAATTACAATGGTATCAGTCGGATAATGCAACTATTGCTAACGGCGTATTGGTTATAGAAGGGAGACGTGAAAAAGTAAAAAATAAAGAATGGGATGAGAACAGTAATAACTGGAAAAAAAATAGAAAATATGCAGCATATACTTCCTCGTGTATAATTACCAGAAATAAGTTTGAGTTTCAATATGGAATTATGGAAGTTAAAGCAAAAATAGATACAAGTATGGGTATGTGGCCTGCCATATGGACTTTAGGTGTAAAAAACAGGTGGCCGTCAAATGGAGAAGTGGATCAATTGGAATATTATCGGATTGATGGGGATGCTTATATTCTGGCTAATGCAGCCTGGGCTAATGAAAAGATGCAAGCGGTTTGGGATTCGGAAAAAATTCCGATAACCTACTTCCTTGATAAGGATCCTCAATGGCCTCAAAAATTTCATGTTTGGAAAATGGATTGGACACAAGATTATATTAAGTTGTATTTAGATGATGAATTGATTAATGCTGTTGATTTATGTAAAACTCTGAATGCTGATGATACAAATCCTTTTCATCAACCACAATATATCTTATTGAATCTTGCATTAGGTTCTAATGGAGGTGACCCTTCGTGTACAAAGTTTCCAAAAAAATACATAGTAGACTATGTAAGGGTTTTTCAGAAAAAGGATAAGAAGTAAATAGAAAATATTTACGTATTAGTTAGTGTTCGTCTATAAATTCCAACTACTGGGTTGTTGCTCAAAATCCAAATCCTCATATACGCAAGTATACTGCAGTTGGAATTTTTCACACGCCTTGTATTTAAACTTTATAGTCCAGACACCCTACTTTATGGACAGGCACTAGTTATGTAGTACTTGCACGAAAACTCAAGTGGCAGATAATAAAGCTTCATTTTTGAGGCTTTAGAAGCTCGAAAAATGCGAGTTTACTGCCGTAAATGATCATTTTGAGAGCAAGAGTAACGAAAAAAATGGAGTTTTCTTGCAGACACTATATAGAAAATGAATGCCAACAAATGTATAAACCGGATTGGATTAAAAAAACAATGCGGATTTTTGATTTTATAGCTATATGTGGAGTGTTTTTAGTTTTCCCACATATGTATTAGGAACATTTATTACGATCTAAAATTGCTGCCAATCAAGTCGCAAGCTAACTTGCTTCAATTCACCATAGCGGTGCTATGTCTCATTTCAATAAGATCTTGATTGATTGCATTTTTAACTCTCATAACTAAGCTCTCATGCACAATTTAGGTTTTAAAAATGGTTGTAACATAGAGAAATACAGTAATATATGGGTTGGTAAGGGTTTGTTAATTGTATTTTAAACTAAAAAAATAGTTTAAAAATTTGCATAAATAAATTAATCACTTTAAATTTGAACTAATATATTAGTTGAATTGAATCATTGCATTGAAATATGAAAGAACTAACAAAAGCAGAAGAACAAGTAATGCAACAAATGTGGGAATTGGGCAAAACCACCGTAAAAAGCATTATTGAAAAGTTACCGGAACCTAAACCTGCATTTAATACCATATCAACTATAGTCAGGATTTTAGAAACAAAAGGTTTTGTAGATCATGAGAAAGAAGGTAGGGGGTATGTATATTTTGCAGTAGTATCAAAAGAGGCGTATCGAAAAAAATTTATGAAGCGTTTTATGTCTAACTATTTTCAGGGGTCATTAAAGGAATTGGTATCGTTTTTTGCCAAAGAGGATAATATGGATATCAACGAACTTGATGATTTAATGAAGGATATAAAGGATGAGTTAAAAAACGAAAAAAAATAACCATGGAAACGCTCTTTAATTATTTACTAGAATCTTCTTTGATACTTGGGGTACTTACAATGTTTTATTGTATGGCACTTCATAATGAGCCTTTGTATCGATTTAACAGACTCTATCTGCTAATTTCGCTTTTGTTGGCAGCTGTATTGCCTTTTGTACATTTATCTCTTTTTCAGGTATCTGATGCAGATCAGGTAAACAGGTTTGCTTTTGTACTTGATTCAATTAATGTATATTCAGGTGAAGTCAGGCAAACCATCGTTCCTGTTATTATGGGACATCGGGTGTTTAACTGGGTTTACTTTGTCGGTGCTGTTTTATTATTCATTAGGTTAATGTATGGATTTGCTCGTTTAGGTGGATTATCCCGTAAAGCAAATTGGTTAGTTTATAAAGGATACAGAATTGCAGACTTGCCCGGTCGCTTTAATCCTTTTTCATTTTTTCATATCATTTTTATGAACCGTTCTATGTATTCAGATGACGATCTGGATAATATCATGGTGCACGAGATGGCGCATGTTCAATTCAAGCATTCACTCGACGTAATTTTAATTGAAGCTTTGCTGATAGTGCAATGGTTTAATCCATTTGCATGGATCATCAGGCATTTATTAAAAGAGCTTCATGAATTTCAGGCTGACAAAGAAGTGCTTGCAAAAGGAACTTCAATAGGTCAGTACAAAATGTTATTGTTGTTTCAGGCTACAGGTGCCCGCTTGTTACCTGTGAACAATTTTAATCAGTCAATCACTAAAAAAAGATTTAAAATGATGAACAATAATTCTTATAAAAGTCAAAGTATAATTAAATCATTATTAGCTGTTGCTATTATGGCAGGGATATCCTTGTTTTTTGCTTGTGATAATGATTACCTGAATGAAACAGAAAATGAAGTTGCTGCATCATCCCAATTAAAAAGTGATCAGGAAGAATCTGAGATTTTGGAGCCTGTTTTCTTTGTTGTAGAAAAAATGCCTGAATTTCCGAGAGGAGAAATGGAATTAAGGAAATATATTGCTCAAAATATTAAGTATCCTGTTGAAGCACAGGAAAAAGGCATTCAAGGAAGGGTGTATGTGAAATTTGTGGTTTCTAAAACTGGTAAGGTGATTGATGTCAAGATTGCTCGGGGTATACACGAAACTATCGATAAGGAAGCTATTAGAGTTGTTACCTCAATGCCTGATTGGATTCCGGGAATGCAACGGGGAGAAAATGTAAATGTACAGTATACAATTCCTATTAATTTTGTTCTGCAAGGTGACAAAGTTAAAGAAGCTGAAAATTTAAATCCAAAAGTGGTTTATATTAATGGAGAAAAGAAGTCCTTAAGTGATCTTAATAATTTAGATCCTAAAATATTAAATCTGTTGAGGTTTTGAAAGGTGATAAAACAGTAGAAAATAATAATGAGGAGGTTGATAATGCAGTGTATGTAGTTACCTATAAGTGATAAAATTATTTTTTAATAACCTGAGTTCGATATAAAATTAATGGCTCAAATCGCTTATAAATATTGAGTTTCAAGGAATGTTTGCGAA
>JBNKGY010000233.1:0-6847 GCA_050290065.1 Marinilabiliaceae bacterium | reverse complement strand
AACTACTGCGTTGTTGCTCAAAATCCAAATCCTTATATACGCTAGTATACTGCGGTTTGAATTTTTCACACACCTTGCATTTAAACTTTATACTCCAAAGACCCGACTTTATGGACAGGTACTAGATAGTTCTATTAAAACTTTTTTAAGAATTACACTTGTTTTGATAGAACGATTTAACTCAATGCAGCTGGAACAAATAAAATTTCTATATTTGTCATCATACTTTTGAAACACATGAATAATTTCAATAACATACTCAATCTACTGATTAAAGCGAACAGCTTCTTAAGCTGTGTCAGTGTCGTGTGCTGTATTCATGTTGCCAAAGGGAAATATTAACTGATCGTTTTAAAATCATATACAAACCCCTGTTGGCATACCGACAGGGGTTTGTATTAGCCCATAATTTAGTCTTAACAATAATGAAAATGCAAATTTCAATCATAATTAATACCGTCGTCCTCGTGCTGGTGAATAGATATTCTCCTTAGGATGCTGGTATTGCTATAGGTAATAAAATACGCAAGCCCCATCGGAGAAATATCCGGTGGGGCTTTTCTTTTTTACAAATACGTCAGAATAAAATAATAAATTTTAAAACTCATCATATCATGAAAACAGAAACCATTCAAACCAAAACCTCATTATTTGCTAATAGAATTCAAAATGTTCCAAAATCATTTATTCGGGAAATTTTGAAAGTAGCTATCAGTCCTGATATCATTTCATTTGCAGGAGGTTTACCCAATCCGGATTTATTCCCGGTTCAGGAAATGAATCAGGCATCGCAAACCGTATTTAATAAATTTGGCACCGAGGCTTTGCAATACAGCAGTACTGAAGGATATTTGCCACTGCGTGAATATATTGCTGATCAATACAAAAATGAAGGTTTTAATATATTACCAGATAACATTCTCATTACATCTGGTTCGCAGCAAGGATTGGATTTAATAGCCAAGATATTTATTAACGAAGGTGATGAAGTGATTATTGAAGAACCCGGTTACCTGGGAGCTATTCAGTCGTTTTCTGTGTTGGGAGCGCAATTTATACCTGTTCCAATGCAGATGGATGGGATACATACTAAACTATTAGAAACCCAGATAAATAAACATAACCCAAAGCTTTTTTATACTGTGCCTGCCTTTCAAAATCCATCAGGCATCAGTTACTCCAACAATAAAATGGAAACTACGGCCAATATATTAAGGAAAAGTGACATTATTACCATTGAAGATACGCCTTATAAAGACATTAAATTTACGGATACACCTACTCCTTCTTTTTACAGGTACAATCCGCAGCAAACCATTTTGCTGGGTTCATTTTCAAAGACCACTGTTCCTGGATTCAGATTAGGTTGGATGGTGGCTCCTGACTATATAATGGATAAACTGTTGGTGGCAAAGCAAGCTGCAGACCTGCATACCAATAACTTTGCACAAAGGGTTCTTTATCAGTATTTAAATGATTTTGATAATATGGCTCATGTAAAAAAAATAAGTACTCAATATGGCAAGCAATGTCATAAAATGATTACCTGTATTGAAAAATACTTTCCTAAAAAGATATCCTATACCAAACCTGAAGGTGGAATGTTCTTATGGGTTACACTGCCCGGTGGAATTTCAGCAACTGAGCTATTTCATAAGGCCATTGAGCATAAAGTAGCCTTTGTTCCCGGAATCCCTTTTCATACTAATGCTATGGCTGCATGTAATACCCTTCGCTTAAACTTCTCCAATTCATCAGAAGAAAAAATAGAAGAAGGTATTAAAAGACTGGGCAAGGTAATTTATGAAATGTCATAAGAAATAGGTATAAATATTTATCGGCTGGCATTTATAAATACAACTATTAATCCTGTTGGTGGACAGCATTTTTAATTATACATTATCATGGTGTAAATGGACAAGGTATGTTTTGTGGTGAAAAAATTAGAACAATGAGTGGATTTTTAAAACTTATTGTATTCGGATGAGATTTTATCATTCACCACCAAAATCTGAACGCCCCAAATGCAAAATCGTTAACTGAACCTTATCCCAAATCTAAAAAAATGTGAGTGACACTTTCATTGTTAAAATACACTTTAACAATACCTTACAAAACTAACTAAGATATTTCCAATAATTAATGCAGGTTTATAAGTAATCATATTCTTCAAACATTGCTGCCTGACCGATTCTATTATTGTCCGAATCATATACATTCCAGAGCATAACATTTTTAATTACAAATCTCCTCCCTGTTTTAGAAATTCTAATACCTGAATAATCTTTTGAATATCCTTTCTCTGCAACATCAGCTAAAAACTTTTCTCTTTTACCTCTCTCATCACTTTCTGCAGAATATCTGGAAGGCATATTTGTAAATTCTTCCCAAGGCATCTCAAAAAGTGTAAGTGCAGCTTGGTTTGCATAGTTAAATATCGGATCATCTGATCCATTATGAGCTAAAAGTACATAATCAGAATGAAATGCTTGTTTTGCTTGTTCTTCCAGACTTAAAGTAAAGTCAACAATCTCTATATTTGCTAACTTTTTTAAACTGTTCGTGATTAGATAAATATAATCTTTTAAGTAACCATTTTTGTTATCAGGCACACTGGTCTCTATCATGACTTAGCTTTTGTATTATGTATTTAAACTTTATACTCCGAATACTCGACATTATGAACAGGCACTAAATAAGCTTAATGGCCTCAATAACCGTCATCTTTTCTTTGATGTTTCTGGTTTTTGCCAGTTGATTACAAACCGTGATAATGCCATTAGCCAGAACATCCTGTCCATTAAAAATCTCTGCACTCATACAGTCAACTGTACATGCCAGGATTCCTGCATCACTTAGTGATTCCAGACTTTTTACACCTGCGTTATTTTTACCGATTCCTGCATCATTAAAAAACACAGCTTTTACACCATGTTTCTGTGCATACCCTCCTGCACTCAGACCGCCATGTGATCCACACACAACAATATCTCCTGCATTGTTCCCGTTTAAAAAAGTAATGCTGTCGGTAACGGTGATAGACACACCATCAACTTGCGCTTGCGTTTGTTTTTTTAAGTCTACCTTATTCTCCTTCTCATCCTTTTGAATAGGGGATTCAAGGCTCTCACTCTTTTGAGTCAACCAGGGGTAATTGATCGCATTTATTCTGGAAACGGCATCTTTCACAGAATCACCGATTTGAATTCCGACAGATTCCGCCTGGCTGCTGATGTGACTAATCATTCCGTTCTCCCAGGTATCTCGGGCAATCCCAATTTCTGCGCTATCATGATCAACTGCGCAGGCGAGTATATTCTCAGCCTCGTAGTAAGTGAGACCTCTAATCCCAGCCTGGCTTTTCCCTATACCTGCATTGTTAAGAAAAACAGCTTTAACACCACAGTTTTTTACGTTTCGCGCAAGCTCCGTATTGCCTCCGCAATGAGATCCGCAAACAAGAACCGGACTTGTATTTCCTGGTTGTAAATCACCTAAACTATCCAGCAGTACTACTCCTCCAGGTAATTCCATGTTATTTCCGTTATAGCTTAACAATTATAAAATACTTACTACACAGTTGCGAGTTCTGCACGGGCAATGGCTGCTCCCTTTTCGTAGGCTTTTAAATTTCCTTCAACAAACTTTTCAGGAACATTTTCCCTCACGATCTGAATCATGTCATCATGTGAATAACCTCTAAACTCAACATAATACCCAAGCATAACAACATTCATCATTTTGCTGATATTAAATTCCGGGCTTTTATGCTCTTCCGGATCGATAATAAATTTCTGGTTCTTTGCTCTTTTTATTATCTCTGTTTTACTTTCAGACATCGGTTTTTCCAGTCTGGCATTTACGCTGGTAGAGGTTAATTCATAGGTGCTTGAAAATATGACACCGTCATCTTTCAGGCTATGTAAATGACGGAGTGTTTCTGTTTGTTCAAAAGATATCACATAATCCACATCTCCAGCTTTAATAAAAGGTGACAGCACAGCTTGGTTTGAATAACGGAAATGACTTTCAACACCTCCTCCTCGTTGACCTAAGCCAATCACATCTGATATTTTTAAATCGTACCCTTGTTTAATGTAAAACTTACTTAAAAGGTTACTAAAAAGGAGTATTCCTTGTCCTCCCACACCAGCAATTATGATATTTTTTCCTGTGTCCTGCATTTTTAATTTTTTATGGCTTCAAATTTACATGTTCTACTACATAATCCGCAGCCGGTACAAATATCCTGGTTGATCACTATTTCAACCGCTCCATCTTTTGCTCTTTTGCTTTCAATAGCTAAACATCCCACATCAATACATTTTCTACATTTAGTACACTTATCCTTATCAATAGAATATGTAGTGTCTTTAGGTAGTTTAAATTTTGTAACACATGGTTTTTTAACTATAACAACAGAATTTGTTTTTGAATTGACCGCATTGAGGATTGATTCCTCCAGATCTTCAAATTCGTATGCATCTACGGTTACAATATCTTTAACGCCGATGGCTTCGCAGATTTTAGCGATATCCAGTTTATTTTCCGGTTTAAAATTAAACCCAAACTCACTGGAAGCTACATGCTGGCCACCTGTCATAGCCAAACAGCTATTATCAACAATAATCACTGTTGATTGACTGTTATTGAATATCAGATTGGTCAGTCCACTAATTCCGGTTGACCAAAAACCACCATCACCTATCATGGCAACAAAGTTTTCCTGATTATTTTTAGCAATGTTGTAACCATGGGCCAGCGAAATACTTGAACCCATACATTTTTGAAGAGAATAGGACTCCATATGCGGAAAGCAACCAATTAACCCACAGGTAACATCGGCAGCCGCCTTAATTTTATGTTTCTTTAATACTCTTGAAATAAATAGATGAGAACAACCTGCACAACTCACCGGAAGCCTGAATGGAACACCTTCCATAGCAGTTCTCTTAGTTGCATTAGGAACCAATTTTTCCTCAATGATATCCGGAGTGAAGCGCATCATATCAGGGAATTTTGGAAATAATTCTTTTCCAATAACTGAAATTCCCAAATCCTTGATGTTCTTTTCCATCACATCATGTCCATCTTCAATCACATATAGTTCCTCAACGTGTTCAGCCAATTGGCGGATCATCATTTCCGGAAGCGGCATTACAAGTCCCAGTTTTAAAACTGAGGCTTCGGGTAATACTTCTTTTACGTAATAGTAAGGAGTACCAGCAGTAATTATACCGATTTTTTTACCTTTTAGCTCTAGTTTGTTACAATCAAAGTCATTGCTATCCTTGGTCAGACGTTTCATATGTGCCGGAAAATCATTAAAGCATTTGGTCAGTTTGGGATGCTCTGAGCCTTTTGCCTTTACCATAATGGTGGTCATGATTACCTTACTGAAACTAATAGGATATTTTTCCCGGACTTTTACATCGTATTTAAATTCTTCATCAATTGCAACCTTACTGGTTGTTTTACAGATGACAGATGTAATTTTAAGTATAACAGGAGTACTGTATTCTTCACTTATTTCGAATGCCTTAATCATAAGATCTTTGGCTTCCTGACTATCACTTGGCTCCAATACCGGGATGCCAAACATATTTCCATAATGACGACAATCATTATAATCGTCACCCGCAATACGACCAACATCATCACCAACCACTAAAACCAACCCGCCGTTAATCTGACTACCAGCTGCTCCACCTAATGCATCAGCTGCCACGTGTAAACCAACCGTTTTCATTATTGTCATACTGCGATAACCTGCAAATGAAGCTCCGATGGCTACTTCTAAAGCTACTTTCTCATTTGTCGACCATTCACAATATATTTCCGGGTATTTTAGATGGGTATAATCCATTACCTCTGTGGAAGGTGTCCCCGGAAATCCGGCAGCAACTTTCACTCCTGCTTCAAAAGCACCTCTGGCAACTGCTTCGTTACCATTCATCATTCTCATTGCGGTAAACTTATTTTCTATCTTCATATTGAAAAGTGACTACTCTCTATGTTATGTGATTTATATCATAATTCTAATAAATCGAGCCAAAAATAGATAAATTATAGCACCTTGCAAATTTGGAAAATCGGTTAAATATAAAACTAAAGCAATGTTAACATGAAATCATGAAGAAAACATACAGCCGGGGTGAAGCTCAAAATCGCCAGTAAGCCCTTACAAAGCCAATCCTGCACGGTTGAACCTGATTACTATTTTTACTATTGGGGCTAGCAATTTCTTACAAAATTTAGAAGAACTTTAAATAAGCTTTTACTACTCATCTTCAATAATCGGATGACTCCCAATTCTGACTATCCAGGCAATTGGATGCAAAATGGGATCCCACTCAGGACATTTTTATAAAATATTTCCATAATAACCTTGAACATCTTCGGTATATGCAATCATACTCTCAATAAAGCCTGATAAATTTGCATTTTCCCATTTCGTCTTGTTCTGTTCAATATCAGCTGCAGATTCTTAGAGAAAATCAATAAATTCTAATCTTGTCATTTTGCGGGCTATTTTAATAAAGCATAACGGCCTGCCGCATGGAGCGTAAAGGAATTTAACCTTACAAACTTTCCAAATGGAGCGGAGCCAAAGCGCAGATTTTGTTTTAACTGTTTATTTTTAAGCCAAATCTGCGATTTGGCGATGGTGGACGAAGCCACGGGCCTGCAAAAATGCACTACACCCTTTATACTCTATTGCGGTTTGTTGTGTTTTAGTGCTTTTCTAAATTATCAACCTGAGTTCGATATAAAATTAGCGAGCTCAAAATTCAGTAAATGATTGATTTACAATATAATTTTTTGAGACATAGCGAGCTATGGTGAT
>JBNKGY010000232.1:0-6873 GCA_050290065.1 Marinilabiliaceae bacterium | reverse complement strand
TCAATCAAATTTAACAATTAATTTCTCCCATAAAAAGATATGATAAAAAATTACGAGGAAATAGTTGTTTGAAAACAACTGTAAATGAAACACATTGAAAATTTAGTAAGAATCCTACTAACTATAGTAAACCTCCAATATGCATTAAAAGTGTATTAATGCTGTTTTAATCTAAAGAACCCGTGTCATGTAACTCATTCCACATTTTCAGAAACACGCCATTGGTCCATCCAAAACCATCCTGATTTTTATATTCACCACCACCGCCCGGTAAATCAACATCAACAACATTATATTTCTCCATCATTTTGTTCGTTTCAAAAAATACTTTTGCATTAAGCTTAATCCACCGTTGGGCAATTTCATTAGCTAACGGACTATTATTATAGTTTACAAATGCCTGATAGGCTACCCATTGCAAAGGCGCCCATCCATTGGGAGCATCCCATTGCTGACCTGTTTCATTCAATGTTGTTATCAAACCGCCATCTTTCAAAAATTGGTGCTTAATAAGTATTTCCACCTTTTTTGCGATTACCTCATCAACCATATTAAAAAACAAAGGGAAAAGTGCAGCCAGACTATATACCTTGGTTTGCTGTTGTGTAGTAAAATTGTAATCAAAGAAAAACCCCTCCTCAGCATTCCAACAATATTTGAGAACCATTTCTTTCCTTTTTTTTGCTGCTTTTAAATACATTTTTGAAGAATCACGACTACAACTCTTGCTTAAAATCATCTCCATATGATACAAAAGACAGTTTAAATCAACGGGTATGATATCTGTAGTATTAATGGATTTCAGACTTTCACCATCGGCAAACCACCTACTACTAAAGTCCCAACCTGATTCAGCAGCTGCTCGTATATTTCTGTAGATGGTTGAGTCTTTCTCTGATTCTCTTTTGATGTCTATATCATAGAGGTATGATTCCGGTCTCGGATTATTTTTGTTATCCCAATAACGATTCAGGTATTCATCCCTGTCCAGCATAACAATTCTGCCTTTTCCACAGAACCTTGTTTGTATATCATCTTTACCCTGATTCCAAAAACGATACTCTTTTTGTAAAGCACTATAATACTTTTTATAAACGCTGGTATCCTCGGTGCTTTTGGCATACAAATCAATCATTAAGGAAAAAAACGGAGGTTGAGATCGGCTTAAATAGTAAGTGCGGTTACCATTGGGCATGTGTCCATGGCTTAAAATTAAATCAGAGATATTGTCCAACATACTCTGAATCATCGAATATCGTTTGGCCTGTTCCAATCCTAACATAGTAAAATAACTATCCCAATAATAGATTTCCCTAAAACGGCCACCAGGAACTATATAGGGATGCTTTAAGGGAATTAATGTGGAGTTTTGTTTCTGCTCATCAGGTTGTCTGGAAAGAAAATTCCATAAATAATCAATATGCTTAAGAATGCTGGTTGTATCCACAAATAGGGTGTCAAAATTTTCACCTACAAAATCCCGAAGATGAAAACCTTGCTTTTCTCTTTGATGATGGTACTTTTGAAGAATTTCTTCTGCTGAAAACCGGGGCGTAACATCAACAAACTTTTTTTGATCACTGAAAATTGATTGAGACTGTATGGAATCAAATAAATCACCATAATCTTCCACATAAATATAATTTTGCCCAAAAGTACAGACTTCTGTGAAAATTATTAAAACAATAATAACAACTTTATAATTCATAAAACTCATGTTTTTAATGTTCCGGAATCTCATTTAAAAAATCTCTTCAATCAGTTCTTTTGCTTTGGCCTCAATCCCATCTACTACTTCTGATTGATTTTCTAATGCTAAAAAAGCAATATGCTTCGACAATACTTTATAATCATGCCAAAGCCCCAACATTTTACCCAATTGATCTTTTTGTACCTTCAATTCAGTAAAAGAATTATCATTTAACACCTCCTCTAATATGGAAAGATAATAATATTGATCCTTAACATACCTTCTGATTTTATGGTAATTACACAACTCACTCTGCAATTCATCTTCAATCCTTTTTTCATATATCGAAACTTGGTGAGTGATGTAATCCATAACAATAGTCTCCGGCAAGTCATATAACTTCTGAAAGGCGATTTTCACCTGCTTTATAAGTTCATCTAGTGATAAATCCTTATTTATATTCTCTAAATCTGTAAATTGTCGTGTAATATTTTCATTTAGATAAAGATTAAATCGATGGATTTGTGTTGAGGTCAGCCATTCCTCCAAACCAGACTGCATTACTTGATAATCCCTGATATCTCCTGCACACTTAAACAGGGTTTTAATGGGTGAAAAACACGAATGATTATTATTCCCTTCACCTTCATCTACCTGATTTAATATACGTTGTAAAGCAAAAATCTTTTTAAGAGCAACTCTAAAATCATGTATGGCATCCTGCCCCTGATCATCTATAGATTGTTTAAAATTGATATAAAATTTCAACAGTTGTTGATCTACATATTCGCTTAACTTCATTTAATCTTTATTTAATACATTAGAAAGTCCATTAAGAAATTCTAATAACCTGAGTTAAAGTTATAAAGTATGAAGTAAGGAATCAACAATTAATCCATAAAGTCTGGATAAACAAGGTTGAAACCTGCAAGAAAACGGAAGTTATAAGTGGAATAAAAAATAAAAAGACCCCGGGAATCAAAAAAGACAATTCAATCATCCAAAATCTCAGCAGAAATGGGATTACGTAAACCAACAGCATCAACAAACACAGCCTTTACCGATCCTACAACAACATTTGCCTCAACAACAATAGGAATACGACTCTTGTCATCAGTAACCCAAACTGTCATATCTTCTCCAGAACTAAATATAGTACCCGGAATCAATAGTGGGGAAAACTTCAGGCATCGGAATCTTCTGTCATCTCTATTTTCAATCTCTTCCTTACCCAGGTAACGAATAAATAAATCGTGTACTTCTCCATCCACAATCATACGAATGGGAATTTTATCGTTTTTTTTATATTTCGAAAAATCAATATTCCGGGCTTTGTACACCATAGTGAGCACGTCATTGGTGCAATCTTGGAGTTGTAGCTCACTCTTTTTGAAGCTTGTTGCTCCATCCTTTTTAATATACGAGTCTATTTTATTATTGCTATAGTTAAAGGAATATTGATGATGAGATTCTGTGCTTCCTTCCTTAGTTACCCGATTAAAGAAAAGCGGTTGAAACTTTTGCTTATCCACAAAAACTTCAAAGGTGTCCCGAACCTTCATAAAAGGATCATACCCTTTATAGGTATTCCCATAAGCAGAAAAAAACCAGGCATCATTACCGTTATAAGGCCTGTCTTGTACAGAAAAGTGAACGATACCTGCATTAATCCAAATAAAATGCCAATTATAGTAAGCGTGATAAGTGACCACTTCTCCACCCTGAAAAGTAAAATTATCAACTTCGCATTGCGCTCTACTCTTTAAACCAATAAAGAATATAAATGCAATTACAACACAAAAAAATTTAATATTCACTGTTTAAATATTTATATAGAGCACAATGGAGCTATGGCAACAACTTAAAACTATGCATTTACCTTACCTATTTTATTTTCTATGGCATCAATTTTAGATTTCATCCTTCCCATTTCACCTTTGCGGGCATCAATGGTAATAGTGGAATAAATCCGTTCATGATCTCCTTCTAAAACTTTATAGGCACCATTTAATAGTTCTAATGCCTGTTCCATGGTTTCTGTTTCAATAGTAGTACCCATAGGGCTCAATTGATATGGAATTCCTGAATTTCTAATATAATCTAATACCTTACTCACAGGTTTGCTTTTACTAACACCCTGATCAGTAGGAAACATGGCAAAATTTACAAGTACTGACATCATTAAAGAGTTTTGGTTTACACTTATTTTCCTTTCTTCTTTGCCTTTCGGTTTTTCGAAACAAAGTCATATATATCAAACTCATGAGGGTTCCATGGTACAGTAACATCCCAGTTAGCTCTCACATTCAATTCATCAGGGAAATATATAATTTGCTCTGGTTGTAATTTATCTTCGTATTTACCCGGATCCCATTCTCCGTTTTTATTATCATCAATCACCAATTTCAGATTATATTTACCTGGTTTTAAATACTGAAAGCCAAACTTTCCGGATTCCGGAACATACTTTTTACGAATTACTTTACCTGAACTATTTAACAATTGAACCAACCAATTAGTTCCCGGATCAGTAATATTGATCAACATCACCCCGTACGATTCTATCGTTTTAACTGAAAACTGAATTCCTATGGAATCGCATTTTAATCCATAAACATCTTCAATGGAAGCAGAATCCGCCACAAAAACATACCTTGCTCCAGGGGTCCATTTTCTACTTAAAGAATACCTTCGTTTATTCAATGAATCCTGTGTAAAAGTATAATCTACTTCAGTCATTAAAGTATCCACCATCTCGTAGAGTTTTAATCCATCCTGATCAATATTTTTAATGGGTGTTGGTACTTCAATATTAAAATTTCTATTTAAATCAACCTGACTAGCTGTTCTTCCTAATTTTAATGTTTTCACCTTTACCTTTTCATTTTTCTTCTTTTTCCTGGATTGCTTTTGGGGCATATTAAAGTAATACAGGGTAAGTGTATCATTAATCGTTACCGGGTTTTTTAACGTATCCTGACCTAAATAGCTCAAGGCCACATTCAAGGTATCATTCTTATATACAGCACTATCTGTTACCCATACTTTAATGGTATCATTTTTAACCGAAGGTTCTAAAATAGCCCAATCTTCAATATCTGGATAATCTACTGGTTTTATTGTAAAATCTTCAACCGGCAGATTAAATGTAAACGACAATTGAATAGAATCCTTTCTTTCCTCTCCCAAAAAATACTGCTGAGTTGGCTTTTCCTCAAACATAAACATCTTAATATCATTAGGATAATAAACCAACTCATCATGAAACACAACAGAATCATTTTCCAGCGTATCTGGCATAGGAACGTATTCCATTGATGGGGAAACAATTGTATCAAACCAGGCAATTCTTTCACCCGGCTGGTCAAACATATAATTTCTATTGGCATCTTCAATGGCATAAATACGATATTCACCTGGGCTTAAATTTCTTATGGCAAAAAATCCTTCTTTATCCGATTTAGCCAGGCGAACAGGCACATCATGCGTAAAAGCCGTATCGTTCAGGTTTTCATGGGCCATCACCAGGGCTCCTTCTATTGGGGCAAGATCAGTGGCATCCCACAAATTTCCCATTAAAGCAAACGAATCAACAACTTCACCTGTCGAAAATGAAAAAACAAATGATGGTAATGGATTGCCTTCATTGTTATCTTCCACTGCATCAGCAAAATCCAATGTATAGGTTGTATTTTCTTGTAATTCCTCATCAAACTTAATACTTAACTTCTGCGCACGGACAGCTACAATAGGCCTGTTTTTAAGTGGTGGAGAAACAACCAATTTCTGATTTACTTCATTGAGTTTGATAATCTCATCGAACTCAATAATGACTTCATCCTTTTTAAAATTCATGGCACCATTAACCGGTTCCGATTTACTTACTTTAGGTGGTGTTTCATCTTTGAGTCCTCCTGTAGGATAGCCGGGATTTGCACAAGAATAAACTATTGAAATAAGTACAGTCAGTCCAATTATATATTTACGCATTTAACCAATTTAATATTTGAATAACACGGGCAAATTTAACCCAAATATACATTTTACCTCCTAATCGCAGATTAAAAATTAAAAAGAAGCGTTAATAATACTACATAATCAATCTCAAAATTTTAAATTTGTCGACGATTAATACATAAAAGAAAAAGATACTATGTCCGATTCACAAGATATTAAACCACACAAATCACATAAAACAGCCATTATTGTTGGTTCAATTTCATTTGTTCTTTTACTCATATTAGGATATTTATATTTCCAAAACCGTAGTGAAATGCAAATGATGGTGGATGAAATGGTGCAGGAAAAGGAAATGTTAACTCAGGAATTTGAAATTCTGGCTTTGGATTATGACTCCTTAAAAACCAATAGCGACACCTTAAATTTAATGTTGGATAAAGAGCGTGAAAAAATCACACAACTGATTGAAGAAATTCAAACGATTAAAGCTACTAACGCATCAAAAATAAGAGAATACAAAAAAGAACTATCTGGTTTACGAAAGGTTTTAAAAAGTTATGTCCTCCAAATTGACTCGCTAAACCAATCCAACAAAGCCTTACAGGAGGAGAATAAGTCATTCCGACAGAAGGTGACCAGCATGAAATCCAATTTCAAAGAGCTGGAGGCGGTCAAGGAAACACTGCAGGAGAAGGTTGAAATAGCCTCAAAACTCGAAACTTTTAATATGGAAGCCTCCGGACTAAATTCCAGAGATAGAACAACAACGAAGGCTTCGCGTATATCCAAAATTAGAATATGTTTTTCCATCCAAAAAAACATTACAGCTGAAGTTGGCCAAAAAATTATTTATCTAAGATTAATGCGTCCTGATGGAGCCTTGCTGTACCATTCAAAAGAGGATCTTTTTAAGTATGAAAACAAGGAAATTAACTTTTCTTCGAACAGAACCATTGAATATGGTGGCGACGAATTAGATGTTTGTGTATATTATAATGTTGATGCTGGCGAATTATCAATCGGCAAGTATACTGCTGATATTTTTGCTGATGGTTACCACATTGGTAACATGACATTTGAACTTAAGTAGTGTTCGTCTATAAAGTCCAACTACTGCGTTGTTGATCAAAATACAAATCCTCATATACGCTAGTATACTGCGGTTTGAATTTTTCACACGCCTTGTATTTAAACTTTATACTCAAAACACCCGACTTTATGGA
>JBNKGY010000231.1:0-6874 GCA_050290065.1 Marinilabiliaceae bacterium | reverse complement strand
ATGCTTTCGCAAACATTCCTTGAAACTCAATATTTATAGGCGATTTGAGCCATTAATTTTATATCGAACTCAGGTTTTTAAAAACTATCTGATTCTATCCATTGATCTGATCAACGCTTCATCTTTACCTATAGCTCTTAAAGCTAAAAAATTCAGTATAGCACCAGCAATAGGAAACATCATAGTTACGTTATAGCTTAAGTCGGTTGCCGGTAATTGCTTCATACCAACAGTTCCAAAATAATATATTAAGGCTGTTACCCCTAGTAATAATCCAATGTTGGCCGCACATAACCTGATTTGTATCAATCGTTTTTTATAAAGAAATATTGTTACAAATGAGATTAATGGTGTCAATACTAATAAAATAGTTAAAGCTAAAGTAGATATACTTTGTGATGCTTCACTTGGTTCCATTGATTGAATACCTTTAAAACTCAAGGCATAAATCCCATCAAATTCAATTTGATTGGTGAAAAACATGGATAAACCAAAGGCAAATGCTAATAATAAATAAATAGTTTGTATTCTCTGTATCATCGTTATTTACTTTTTTTGCCAAAAATAAAAAGAATAATTGTAAGGATTCCCTCATTTGTCGACTAAATAATATTTTAGCGATATAAATAGTCAATTGTTTAATTTAAATTTGTTATAGGATGCATAAATTTTTATTTATTACTATGTTGTTTTTTGCTGTTATGGGGTGTTCAAAATCTTCAAATGATGAAATGGAACCCAACGATAATAATAATAGTGGAGGAGGAGACAACGAGGCTCTTGTTGCTGCAGAAAACTATTTTGATAATACTTTGCAACCAGTGATTAAAACCAATTGTATTACCTGTCATTTAGGATATCATTCAGGTAATAATCTTAGTAATTACAGTTCTTTTGGTAATGCCAGAAATAGGGCAAGTCAAATGTATAATCAGGTAAATTCAGGAGGTATGCCTCAAGGAGCAGGTAAGTTACCTCAGACTGAGATTGATAAATTTAAGGAGTTTCAGGATCTGGTTAATGCTATTAACTAATCTGGTTAATACTGAAATATCTTAATTAGTGTCAGTAAGAAAACTCCATTTTTTCCCCGAAATAATCGGGGCAGGCTGTTACTCTTGCTCTCAAAAGGATCGTTTACGATAGTAAACTCATATTTTTCGAGCTTCGAAAGCCTCAAAAATGAAGCTTTCTTATCTGCCATTTGAGATTTCGTGCAAGTACTAATTAGCCTGAATTGTATGTCATGAAGCATAGGATTTTAGATACCTTTTTTAGTGTTAGTATATAAAGTCCAACTACTTCGTTGTTGCTCAAGATCCAAATACTCATATACGCTAGAATACTACGGTTTGAATTTTTCACACGCCTTGTATTTAAACTTTATAGTCCAAAAACCTGACTTTATGGACAGGCACTATTTAGATACTCTTTCATGACGAATTCAGGTTAATACTTTTTAATTACTTTTGAAACTATAATATTATACCTCATTCATGGATTATAGAGATAAAGTATTTATTAGTGTGGCTGAAAATATGAGTTTTTCAAAAGCCGCAGAAGAATTATTTATTAGTCAACCAGCAATTTCAAAACATATTAAGGAACTGGAAAGCAAGTTGAATATCAATTTGTTTGAGCGTAAGGGGAATAGAATTTATTTGACAAAAGCAGGAAAACTGGCCTATAGTTCATTAAAGAAAATAGAACAGGAGTATCAAGATCTTGATTTTGAAATAGGAAAATTAAATGACACCTTTTCTGGTGTGTTAAGGATTGGAGCAAGTTCAACTATTTCGCAATATTTATTACCCAGGATCATGGCATCTTTTCATAAGCTATATCCTAAGATAGAACTATTTCTTACCAATGGTAATTCGTTTGAAATGGAGCAATTGTTGCTTAATAACGAAATTGATTTTGCTTTGGTTGAGAATGAAACTTCGAGATCAACCATTAAATATATAAACTTTTTAGATGATGAGCTGATTATTGTGACCGGGGCTGATAGTATATATGCTAAAAATAAAAATATTACCCTGACTGATTTTCAACAAATTCCGCTTGTATTAAGAGAAAAGGGTTCAGGTACCCTGGAAGTAATTAAGCAGCATCTACTTAAAAATGGCGTTAAGATGGAAACACTTAATACGCTCATACATCTGGGCAGTACAGAATCCATTAAGAATTTTCTTCAGGATTTTGATGGCGTTGCAGTTGTATCTGAAAAGTCAATTTCATCAGAATTGTATCTGAATCAGCTCATTAAGCTATCTGTTAAAGGATTTCAAATTAATCGTAAGTTCAGGATAGCATTACGTCAGGGGCAAGAAAGTCATACCACCAAATTATTTATTGATCACATGCTTAGGTATAATATATAGTTATAGGATATAAAAATATACTATTTGCTTTGGTTATGAGATGTAAATATCTTTGTTGAAAAGATATGATAATGGATATTAGCCACAAGCGTACACGATGGATTTTAGGATTAATAATGGCCCTGTGTTTTATGCCCTTTGTTTCTCCGGCAATATCTCTGGGAGCAGGAATATTATTATCTGTTTTTGGTTGTAAAATATCCAACCTGCAAAAATATACGTCAATATTACTGCAAGTATCTATTGTTTTAATGAGCTTTGGAATGAATATGAATCAGGTAATTGGCTCATTGAAAAGTGGATTTTTAGAAACGGCAATATCCGTTATAGTGGTAATGGGATTAGGTATATTATTAGGTAAGCTTTTTAAGGTTGAATCAAAAATAGCATTGTTGATTTCATGTGGTACAGCAATTTGTGGCGGTAGTGCAATTGCTGCATTGTCTTCTGTATTAGGAAGTAAAAATGATCAGAATTCATTTGCGTTGGTGGTCGTATTTGTGTTAAATGCCATTGCATTACTCATCTTTCCTTATGTTGGACATCAATTAAATCTAAGTCAGGAAGTTTTTGGCAATTGGGCAGCTATTGCTATTCACGATACCAGTTCGGTTGTTGGAGCAGGAGCTATCTATGGTACGGAAGCTCTGGAGATTGCAACAACTGTTAAGCTAATTCGTGCTTTGTGGATTATTCCGGTAATTATTACTGTAGCTATCTTTAATAAAAAAGAAAGCAACGGAAAAATCAAAATCCCTTGGTTTATTTTCTTGTTTGTTGGCGGAATTATTATTTCAAATCTATTGCAAGATTATTCTTCTACATATACACACTTTAATTGGTTGGGGAAGAGGGGTATGGTAGCCACACTATTTTTAATAGGAGCAAGTATTTCAATTTCAGATTTAAAACAGTCCAAAGTAAATAGTTTTGTTTTAGGAGTTGTATTATGGGTGGTTATTTCAGTGGGGTCTCTTTTCTTTTTAAATTTATAGTTTGAGCCTGACTAAAAAAATAAGTAATCTGATTGTTAAAGAAGGGTATCGCTTTGCCATTTTGAATTTATTGATTGACAAGATGATACCCTAAATACTATATTGAGTTGGTTATTGCACCTTATCTACAACTTTTGAGTTTTCAATGACCTGAATAATTTTCCAACCATCTTTATCGTTATATTTCCATATACAATTAAAAACTCCTTCCATATCAAAAGAACTATCATCTTTTTTAATCCCATGAAGGGTGAATTTTTGTGAGGATATAGCCTCTTCTGAAGATAGCATATTTACCAATTGATTAGTAATATTAAGTTTAAAATCCTTTAGGTCATTAACGTTTTTTAAATCTGAATCCACCATTTCCTTACGAGATAGATTTTCCTTTCCGTTATAGATATATCTGAAAGCTTCACTGTTATCAAAATAGCTATGAAACTTAGTCATGTCTTTATTTTGATAATGAACAACCATTTTTTTAGCCATCTCATCAATTTTCGGCATTATTTTATCACATTCGATATGCCACTTGGCTCTTTTGGATTTATCAAGAGAAATTTCAAAAGTATTATCTATTTGGTATGCTTTTTTATAACTATCCATAGCTTCCTGATATTTTTTGACAGCCATAAAATAATCTCCTTTTGAATCATATGGATTTGCCATCTCAGGTGCTAATTCAATATATCGGTTAAAAGCTTTTTCGGCTTCAGGAAGCTTTTTCATACCCAGATAAATGTATCCTTTTGTATTGTATAATGGAGCAAAATCAGCTTTCAAATCCAAACCCTTATTTACATAGGCAAGTGCTTCTTCGTAATTTTTTTCCTGATTCATGTAACCGTATGCCAAAAATCCTTTAACGAAAATGTTTTTAGGATATAACTTCTCCAAATCTTTCCAATATGGGATGGTTGAAGTTTTAGGATCGGTTTTTCGGGCTATATTAGCTTCTTGTATTATTTTTTCAGCCTTGTTTAATTTACCTTTGTAATTTACTATTTTATCAATCATATCTTTGTTAGGCTGATTGTTAGGGCCAAACAGACTGAGGTAATAGCCCATGAAAAAGTTGGGCTCTATTTGCAATGCCTCTTCTGTCAATTTTTGAGAAGTAGTAAAATCTAAATTATAAATAGCATCCCAGGCTTTTTCATATAATTTTTTTACTTCTTTTGATTTAGTAGTGGCAGGTAAGTAAAGATCCTGTGCCACTGCATTTAGGGTAAAAAGAATAAGCACTGTGGTAAATACAATTTTTAAGAGTTGTGTTGAATTTTTCATAATGAAAAGTTTTAAGTAAAAATGATATGTATGTACATTCGTATATAGGAAAATAACTTTTGGAAAATAAACACAAAGTTAAAGTGGATTTATCCTCAATGTCAATAGTAAATGACTGTTTTATAGTAATTTTCAGTTATAAACGTGTTGTGTAATGGAGTCTTTGTGGATGTTTATAATTAATGATATATTAATTCATTTAATATTGAGAGATAGAAGTTTGTTTTAATCCAAAATTTGTTAAAACATTAGATTTCGGATTAATAAAAAAAGTGATAACTTACTAGTAATATTATTGCATAAAAATATGAACAGAAGAATAGAAGAATCAGAATTGATCATAAATAATGACGGAAGTGTTTTTCATTTGCATTTAAAACCAGGAGAAGTAGCTGAATATATTATATTGGTTGGGGATCCGGGTAGAGTGAAAGTTGTATCCTCATTTTTTGAATCCATTGAGGTTGAGCGGAGTAATAGAGAGTTTGTGAGTGCAACCGGGATATATAAAGGTAAGCGGGTAACAGTTGTTGCAACAGGAATTGGAACTGATAATATTGATATTGTAATCAATGAACTGGATGCTTTAGTCAATGTTGATTTTGAGACCCGGACAGTTAAGGAAAATTTGACAACACTAAATTTTGTTCGAATTGGAACTTCTGGTTCCTTACAAAAGGATTTACCAGTAGATAGTTGTGTATTAAGTGAAAAAGCGATTGGTTTCGATGGCCTGCTTAATTTTTATAAGGGCCGAAATGAAGTTGTTGATTTAGAATTTGAGCTAAGTTTTGTTAATTATCTTGATTGGAATCCTTTGCTAACCTCTCCTTATGTTGTGGATGCATCAAGGGTTTTGGTACAGAAATTAGCAGCAAATAATTTTTATAAAGGGGCAACTATATCTGCACCAGGTTTTTATGGACCTCAGGGGCGTGTAATTCGATTAGGGCTTGCTGATGAGGCTATTAATGAAAAAATCAGTAAATTTATACATAAGAACCACCGGATCACAAATTATGAGATGGAGTGCTCTGCCATATATGGTTTGTCAAAACTCCTGGGACATCATGCAGCTACTGTTTGTGCGATTATTGCCAATCGTAAGGCAGGTGAGTATAGCAAAGATTATAAGCCGGTAATACAAGGCTTAATAAAAAAGGTACTGGATAGTCTGGTAGCTTAGGTTCGGGTTTTGTTGGTGTAAAATGTGAAAAGTAGGTTTATGGATAGAGATAAAGTTCATGCATTAATATCTTTATTAGATGATCCGAATGAAATGATTTTTAACTCAGTTGAGGAGGAACTTTTAAAGGAGGAGTTGGGTGTTATTGATGAGTTAGAAAAAGCATGGGAACATTCTCGTAATGATGTTTTTCAAAAAAGAGTGGAGAATATTATCCACAATATTCAGCTTAAGGATGTAAAAAGTCTATTGTCGAAATGGATTAATGAAGAGGGTGAAAATCTTTTATATGGAGCCTTTTTAGTAGCTAAATATCAATACCCGGATTTGAATTATGACAATCTTAATCAAAAAATTGAACATCTGCGAAGGGATGTCTGGCTTGAATTAAACGATCATTTAACGTCTATAGAAAAAGTCAGAATTATTAACCATATACTATTTGATGTTCATAAATTAGTGCGAAATAATTCAAACTTTTTTGCTCCTCAAAACTCCTATATCAACGAGGTAATTGATACAAAAAAGGGCAATCCAATATCGCTTTCTATTATTTATTCGGTTATTGCAACCCGTTTAGGATTACCTATTTATGGTGTAAACCTTCCAAAAAATTTTGTTCTTTGCTTTATTGATGAAAACTCATTAACCGTTCATGGCAATCCAACAGATGATGTTATGTTTTACATAAATCCTGTAAATAAGGGGGCTATTCTTGGACGAAGAGAGATTGACTATTTTTTAAAACAACAAAAAATAGAAGGCAAACCATCTTATTTTAAACCATGCAAAAATATTGATATTATTAAAAGAGTGCTGTTTAATCTTTATTATTCATACGAAAATATGGGAGATGAGCATAAAAAGATGGAAATAAAAGAGTTAATGAAACTTTTTCCTTAATTTATTTATACCTATATAATTAGTACTTGCACGAAAACTCAGGTGGGAGATAAGAAAGCTTCATTTTTGAGGCTTTCGAAGCTCGAAAAATGTGAGTTTACTGCCGTAAATGATCATTT
>JBNKGY010000230.1:0-6892 GCA_050290065.1 Marinilabiliaceae bacterium | reverse complement strand
AAAAAAACAAGGCTCCAGCCAGTAATACCGAATAAAATTCAAGCTACTTCTAGTTCACTTCGTTTCTAAAGTAGCTTGAATTTAGCTTGGCATTATACCGACGCATTTATAGTTTTAATTGTTATAATATAAATCAAAAAGGGCGGCACAAACGGCCGCCCTTTTTGATTTATTATCTATTTCTATGGATTCTAGTTATGTCTTTTATCTCCGGCATGACTCAATACAGTACCGTTTAATATTCCTAAATACTTCGATCCATTATTAAATAAGTCTACGGCTTCTTTCAATTCTTTATCTTCTTTAAGGGTAAACTTAATGGCTCCTTTTTGATACTGATAACGCTTAACAATCTCAGATCCTAATAATTCTGAAATTTCTTTTCTGAAAATACCCAAATCTTTTTGAACATCTAACGCAAGCATATGCTCCAGCTCATCAAATTCTTCTTTTGATTTTTCGTAATAGTCCTCTTTCTTGGCAACATCAATCAACTTTTTCAAAGCATCCTGAGTTGCCGATTCATATTTAAAATCCTTCTTGGCCGCCACAAACTTTTTAAAATCATCATATATTTCATCTGTAATTTCAAACTCAATAGCTGCCGGAATATCATCATGTTTAATCGCAAACTCTGTGGCATAATTGAATAACACACTTTGCGTAACCAGAGCAAATGAGATGTTTCCATATTTTTCAATATCGACTTTAACATCAGGAGAAACACCACCACCGTCATATACTGATCGTCCACCGTCGGTTTTAAACTCTGTGATTAAAGAGTCAGGAACTAAACCGACACTTCCATCCTCATTTCGGTGAGAGTAGTCCACAGCCTGAATACAGCGACCACTGGGTATGTAATACTTTGCGGTAGTTACTTTTAATTTACTATTATAAGAAAGGTTACGCGTTGTTTGTACCAATCCTTTTCCAAAGGAACGTTGACCAATTAAAACAGCCCTGTCTAAATCCTGTAAACTTCCTGCCACAATTTCAGAAGCCGAAGCCGAACCCCTACTGATTAATACAGTAAGTGGAATAACAGTATCCACGGGTTCTGATGTGGCACGGTACACTTTATCCCACTGCTTTACTTTTCCTTTAGTAGAAACCACTTCGGATCCTTTTTTAACAAAAAGATTTACGATTTTAACCGCTTCATCAAGCAATCCTCCGGGATTTCCTCTTAAGTCAAGGATAATACTTTTGGCATTTTGATTTTCTTTTAAATCAATAAGAGCCTTCTCAACTTCTTTAGCGCAATTGTGAGTAAAATTATTCAATATAATTATACCAATATCATCTGAAACAATACCATAATAAGGAACCGGATTGATAGAAATTTTTTGTCTGATAAGTTCAATTATCAAATGCTTATCAACACCGGGTCTTTTTATTTTAAGTTTTAAAGGGGTATTAGGTGCTCCTTTTAACAATTCACTTACCTCTGAACTTTTTTTACCAACCACATTTACCTCATTAACCTCAATAAGTTTATCCCCGGCCTTTAGTCCCGCCTTCTGAGCAGGAAAACCTTCATAAGGTTCAGCGATGACAATGTAATCACCATTTTTCGAGATCAACGATCCCATTCCTCCATATTCCCCAGTTGTCATGAATTTAAAATCCTCCATGTCATCTTCAGGAATATAAGTAGTATAAGGATCCAGTGATTCCAGCATATTATCAATACCGGTTTTAATTAACTTTTCAGGGTTGGTATCATCCACATAATAACTATTTAACTCTCTGAACAGTGTGTAAAAAATGTCGAGGTTTTTGACAATAGAAAAATTTCTATCATCATCGTTATTAAAGCCAACCAGTCCAAAAGAAATTATCAATACGATCAGCGAACCACTAATCCATTTCATTCGGCTGTTTTTATTCAAAATGCTCATTTGATATGATTTAATTCAATATAAATAATTTAGGAAAGGCTTGTTCGTCGTCCCCGTTAATCTTTATTTTTTATGTAGACCACATTCTTTGGTATCCGGATTCTCCCAATACCACCTTCCTGCACGAATATCTTCTCCTGGAAAAATAGCTCTGGTACAAGGCTGGCAACCAATACTTGGGTAACCTTTATCGTGAAGTGGGTTATAAGGAATTCCCTTTTCTTTGATGTAATCCCACACTTCTTTCTCCGTCCAGTTGGCTAATGGATTTATTTTTAGAATATTATTATTCTCATCCCATTCAACCAGTTTTATACCTGTTCTAGTTACAGATTGCTCAGCCCTTAATCCACAAATCCAGACATCTAATCCTTCAAAAGCTCTTTTTAAAGGTTCAATCTTTCTGTTATAACAACATTCCTTACGATTTTCAATACTATCATAAAAAAGGTTGATGCCTTTTTTGCGCACCATTTTTTCCACAGGCTCCGATTTTGGAAAATAAACCTCCAGATTGGTCTTGTATTTTTTTGAAGTACGATCAATTAATTCATAAGTTTCAGAGAATAACCTTCCCGTATCTAAAGTAAATATTCTCGCATCCTTACTTATTGAAGTTACCATTTGCGTAAGCACCTGATCTTCAGCACCTAAACTAGATGCCAAAGCAATCTTGTCGTTATATTTATCTAAAAAATAGCTTAATAATTCAATGGCATCTGCGTTAGCAAACTTTTCATTCAACTCATTTATTTCTTCCTTTATCATTCTTATATTAGCTTAAAATGCGGTTCTTGATGTACAAAAATAACACCAAAAACCGCAATTAGTTCTTTCATTTATTTAAAGGCAAACATCTTAATCCCCAAAGCTGACTCCTAAATTTCTTGCTTTTTCAATGAGGGTATTGTCAGGCTCTATTAATCGGGTTTTTCCACCCACTTCTTCAAGAGGTACTGAAGTAATGTCACCTTTAACAATACTAACCATGGTCCCAAATTTTCTTTCATGAATTAAGCTGGCAGCATAAGCCCCATAACGGGTTGCTAAAATTCTATCAGCAGGGGAAGGACTTCCTCCCCGTTGGATATACCCAAGAATTGTTTCCCTGGTTTCAATACCGGTTCGTGCCACTATCTCTTTAGATACATAACGAGCGGCACTCTTTTTACCTGGTTTTTTTATGCCTTCACCTACAACAACAATGGAATATGATTTCCCTTTTTCTTCTCTTTTTAATAGTGCTTTAGCAACAATATCCATATCATATTCCATTTCTGGTAAAAGAATAACATCTCCACCGGCAGCAATACCTGAGTGTAAAGCGATCCATCCGGCATTATGCCCCATCACTTCAATAACCATTACTCTTTTATGAGAGTTGGCTGTGGTATGTAACCTGTCGATTGCATCTGTTGCGATATTTACAGCTGAATCAAATCCAAATGTAACATCGGTTCCCCAAACATCATTATCAATTGTTTTAGGTAATCCTACGATATTTAAACCTTCTTTAAATAACAAATTGGCCGTTTTCTGTGTACCATTACCACCAATACAAACAAGAGCATCTAAGCCGAGTTTTTGGTAGTTTTCTTTTATTACCTGCGGCTTATCCTCTACAGTATCCCCTTCTTGTTGTTTAAAAGGCTTCATTCGGGAGGTTCCTAAAACCGTACCGCCTAATGTCAGTAAGCCTGAAAGACGACCTTCCGTTAATATTTCATATTCCATATCGATTAAACCACTAAATCCATTCGATATGCCTATTACTTCCATTCCGTATTGAACAATTGCAGTTTTACCAACACCACGAATTGCCGCGTTTATACCCGGACAATCACCTCCTGCTGATAAAATTCCAATTTTCATTTTTTTATCTGCCATGACAATTGTGATTTAATTGAACGTGTAAATTTATATTAAAAATACCTTTTAATAAAGTAAATACGCTATTTGATTAAAGTTGAGATTTCTGTTTAGGCACTGAATTAGGTATAGTAATTTAATCATACTGTTTTAAAAATACTTCAAAATCCAACTATTGATGAAAGAAAAGCATTGGAATATCAATGTTGAAAAGCATTTTTTTGGTACGACTGGGTTGCAGTAATTTTGAAATAACACTTCTTTTTCGACGTGTTAAGGCTACTAAATCGATATCCCTTTTCTGAATATATTCATTCGCAGCACAAAACTCATTTTCACCATAAATATATTCGCATTCCATATTTTGATTTCGATAGGTTGACTTACAGTATTCACCATATTCTGTTAGTAGATTCACATCTGCCTTTTCTTTTCCTCCAGCACAATACTCCACATTATGTATTAAGGTATCAAACGACATTATCAACCTGACCAGCTTATGTAACGAGGTATATTCGCCTTCTGAAAAATCCGTTAAAAATAAAACGTTGTTTAATTTATCCAGATTTAAACTATAATCTTTTGGAACCACTAAAACCGGATTGCTTACTTTGTTTATTACATCCAGGGTAACACTGCCCAGTAATTCTTTAATGGTTTCCCCCTTACTCTTTGTCCCCATAATAACCACATCCGGACTATACTCCTTACAGTATTTCGGAATCACATCTTCAGGATAACCTTCTAGAATTTTGGTCTTTATTCTAATCCGTTCTGAATTAAATTTTTGAAGCGCATCCTCCTTTACTTCCTTAACCTTCTTAAATGCTTCATCAAGAGTAGCAATTAAATCCTTATCCGTCAATAACTCATCCTTATCCTCATTTAAAATGGGAGTAAACGCATGAAACAAAGTGATTTCTGCTTCAAATTTTTGCGCTAAAAGCATACAGTACCGAATAGCATTTACGGTATACTGTTCAAAATTAATGGGAACCAATAATCGAATAAGCATCATTACCCTCCTTAGTTGTGTAAACGATTAAACATGATTTCAGATTATATTTATTTCAAAATATGTATCATGGGTAGGTTATTACCATTAATGCGAATCAAGTATTGACTATATTATATACAAAAGACATAAAGCCTTTCACATCGCAATTTGGGGCCAAGCCTACAGAATACTATGTGCCATTTTATTTAGGCTGAATGTCTGAAACATAAAAGTCAGGTTTCAAGTTTTCAGCCTATTGCTATTATTTCCAATCTATGATTCGCATTGTCAATTGTTCATTACTAAATATACTAAAATTAATTTTAACTTAAATCAGATTTTTTTTGATACAAGCACAGATGCTAAATTGCAATTCTGGTTTAAAATGACACAATACTAATTGCAATGAACTTTATGTTGCTTTGCATGCTAAATAGTGTTTGTCTATAAAGTGGGGTGTTTGGAGTATAACGTTTAAATACAAGGCGTGTGAAAAATTCAAACCGCAGTATACTAGCGTATATGAGGATTTGGATTTTGAACAACAACACAATAGTTGGACTTTATAGACGAACACTAAATAGTACTTGCACGAAAACCCAAGTGGCAGATAAGAAAGCTTCATTTTTGAGGCTTTCGAAGCTCGAAAAATATGAGTTTACTTCCGTAAATGATCATTTTGAGAGCAAGAGCAACGAAAAAAAATGGAGTTTTCTTGCTGACACTAATTAATAAACCATTAAAACACAACAGAATAGAAATATGGACAAAGCGGTAAACATTGTTTGGCTTCGAAGGGATCTTCGGATTGAAGATAATATAGCTTTACTAAAGGCTTCCAAACAACAATTTCCTATTCTCTTACTATTTATATTTGATGATGAAATCCTGAATAAGCTTCACAAAGATGACAGCAGAGTCACTTTTATTTACGAGCAGGTTCACAAAATTAATGCATGGTTAAGAACCAAAAACACTTCCATAATGGTTGTCAGAGGTTGTGTTCAGGATATCTGGAAATCTCTCATCAAAAATTATCAGGTTGAAAATGTATTTGTAAATGAAGATTATGAGCCTTATGGAATAAAACGTGACAAGGTTGTACATTCGATTTGTACACAAAACAACATCCGGTTTATAAAGTGTAAAGACCATGTTATCTTTTCTCCAACTGAGATTCTTAAAAGCGATGGCAAACCATATACAGTTTACTCTCCCTATAAAAAACAATGGTTAAACAAATTCAGTGAAGTAAACCACAGTAAAATAACTGACTTTAATTTTTATCAGAAAAAATTGGACTTCCCAGAATTAAAAGATATGGGATTTACTGAAGGAAGTTTTAAAGTAAGAGATTTTAATCCTGATGCCATCGATGATTACAATAAAAACAGAGATTTTCCATATAAGGACAGTGGCAGCTATCTTGGGCCCCATCTTCGATTTGGTACAAAGAGCATCAGAGAAATAATGACAAAAGGTATAGACAAGAGTCAAACATTTGTTGAAGAGTTAATCTGGCGTGAGTTTTTTATGCAGATATTATTTCATTATCCGCATATAGAAAATGCCTGTTTCCGTTCGAAATATGATTTGATGGAATGGAGAAATAATGAAACAGAATTTAACAAGTGGTGTAATGGTGAAACAGGGTATCCTTTTGTGGATGCAGGAATGCGCGAGTTAAATCAAACAGGATACATGCACAACAGGGTGCGAATGATAGTAGCCAGCTTTTTAACGAAGCATTTATTAATAGACTGGCGATGGGGTGAGGCTTATTTTGCCGAGAAATTACTGGACTATGAATTGAGTTCAAATAATGGTAACTGGCAATGGGCTGCAGGTACCGGATGCGATGCCGCTCCCTACTTTAGAGTTTTTAATCCCACTTTACAACAACAAAGATTTGATCCGGAATTTAAATATATTAAAAAATGGATTCCTGAATTTGATACTGACGATTATCCTCAACCTATTGTGGAACACAAAATGGCAAGAGAAAGAGCTATTCGGGTTTATAAAAAATATGCTGCCAGGTAATTTTACTAACCTGAGTTCGATATAAAATTAATGGCTCAAATCGCTTATAAATATTGAGTTTCAAGGAATGTTTGCGAAA
>JBNKGY010000229.1:0-6919 GCA_050290065.1 Marinilabiliaceae bacterium | reverse complement strand
AAAAAGTAAAAGCCTGTCTGGCTCGAAGACAAAGGTTAACAAATAATTAAAATCGAATATTTACCGGACAATAGTGAAAAAGAATAAGTAATTTTCGTGTGAAAAAAAGATTTACTGTTTGTTATTTCCTTGATTATAAATGTGGTATAATTGGTTAGGTTCAAAATACATGGTTAGGTTATTAAAATAGTATTGTACTCAATCAACTCACAAAGTGACCGTAGCAAAAATGGTAATACACACTGAGAATACTTACAAAGTGACTATAGCCAAAGATGCATATAGTCACTTTGTAAGTAGGTATCGGTGAGGAGGACTAAAATCCTTCTTTAACCCCAAATGTTTTCTCCAATGTTTTTTTGTGTACGCCGTTTGAGATAACAATCAGGTAATTATCTTTTTCAATAATCAGGTCATCATTCGGATTTTTAATCAGAACTCCATTCACAACAAGTCCAATTAAAATCACATCTAATTCCTTTTTTAACTGGATAAAAGTATCAATGTAACGTTTACCTATATAGGGATTCTCTTCCACTACCTTAAATTGTTGTATGTCCTGATCATTTTCACTTATGCTTGTTGATATAAGATCAGAGGTATATTCTGCTACATGGGGTTCAAACAGATAACTGGCAACCATTCGTGAGGCTACCTCATGTCGGGCAACCACATGAGATACTCCTGTGTTTTCTAAAGTTTCCTTTAGATCCGGGTTTGTACAATTGATAATAATATTTATATCAGGGAATTCCTTTTTAATGTTTAAAACAAAAACCAGTGTTTCCGTATCTTCTTTAAAATTAACGAATACAGCCTTGCTGGTATTAATATTCACTTTTTCATAGGCCTGCATGTTTTTATAATCAGCAAACAGGGCAAAACTATTGTCATTCTCATATAAATCATGAAAAAGTTCCAGGTCATTTTTCGAGTTCGTTACCAAGGCAATTTTATGTCCAGCATTATAAATCTGATTGGCTACCTGACGTGCAAAATCGTTCCAGCCAATAATTATGTAGTGGTCTTCGAACTTTGTTCCAAAGTAACCGTTCTTCTTTTTTTCCATATAAACATTGATTCTATAAGTGATTTCACCAATTAGATACCCAAGGATGCCGAGACTTCCCAGAATAATAAATAAACCTAGTATTTTACCTCCCAAAGTAACCGGAAAGTAATCGCCATAGCCTACGGTAGTTAGAGTAACAACCGAATACCAAAGGGCATCAGTAAATGATTTAATATTTGCATTAGGGTCGGCTTTTTCCAGAATAGATATGATGTATATCAGAATAACATAAACAACCACACCTGCACCAAAAAGCTTTCTATTTTTCATAAACTCTATTTAAAAAATTAATAAAACCCAGATAACTATTGCAATTTTCAATCATCCTCTTGGATGATCTTCCTGAATTCTATCGGAATTGCTCGGCCCATGCCGGGTTTTAAGGTATAAATGGATTTAATGCTAGCCTAAAATATACTTTGCTAGAATCTTCTGAACATCATATACATTAACCGATTTGTTGAATTTTTTCTCAATGCTGGGACTTTGCTCACTTGAAATCCATATTTTTAATTCAGCTTCCAAATCAAAAGTTCCTGCGGTTTCCACACTAAAGCGCGAAATACTTTTGTAAGGGATGGACAGATATTCAGTCTTTTTGCCTGTAACACCTTGTTTATCTACCATAATTAATCGTTTATTGGTAAAAATAAAGGTGTCACGAATCAGTTTAAAGCCTATTTCAATGGATTCTTCTTCTGTAAACAGTATGCCATATTCTTTTTGTAGTTTTTCAGATTGAATAGCCCCTGCATTGCCAAGTAGTGATGATATAAGTCCCATGGTTTTTTGTTACAAGTTAGCATGATATTTTAACTAAAACTCGGTTTTCTGAATTTCAGGTTCGCTGATATGTATTTTTTCGTCCCAATGAATTAAATAATTTAGTTTTGAAGTAATCTGTTTAAATGATTTAGTTTTTGAGCTGTTGCAACTTGAGAGCTCAATGTAACACCATCCACTTTCCGTAAAAGTATGGAGAGCCAGATGAGATTCTGCCAATAACCAAAAAGCAGTATATCCATTAACCGGAAATTGGTGCGAAGAAAAATCAAGTACAGTAAACCCGGCAGATGTTAGAATGCCGCTAAAAGTATCTTTCAGTATGTTTTCATCTACCAATTGAATCCATCCCTTGAGGTTGTGAATTTCTGGAGGTATATTTTTATGTTGAATGTTATTCATGCTTTTATTTTTAGCTTCGGTATTCAAGTATTAATATAAATCCCAATTACCCTTTAGGTAGTACTTATAGAGCACCGGATCATGAATGCGATTTACTTTAACAGAGTCCCTTTGACCGGGATAAATATCCTTCCCAAAGGAAGTGATTAATTGCATGGCTTCATTATTGATCCATTTTGTTTCGATCTGGTTAAATGTGAGTTTCCGTAAGGCCTCTTTTAAAGGAAAGTCTGATGGTAACTTAACACCTAAACTCCAGCCCCATTCACCCAGTGTAATTATCTGATTGTGTAATGGTACAGTATTAAATCCTGCACATTTCATCGTTTCAATAATGCAGTTGAACGCTTTTGTAGCAAAATATGGACTCCCGGCCTGAGTGATAATGATTCCTCCGGGGCGAAGGTGTTTATAAACAATTCGGTAGAATTCTTCAGAATACAGTCTGCCTAGTTCAACTGTTCTAGGGTCAGGTAAGTCAATAATAACTACATCATAAAACTGATCGTTTTCACTTAAATAAGTAAAGCCATCTTTATTAATCACCTGTACTTTGGAGTGGGTTAAGGAGCCTTTATTCAATTCCGTTAATAAAGGATATTCCATACCAAGTTTAGTCATGGCCGGATCCAGATCTACTAAAGTAATTTTTTTGGTTTCTTTGTATTTAAGAAGTTCTCTGACAGCACATCCGTCTCCGCCCCCTAATACCAAAACTTTCTGCGGGTTAGGGTGTAAGGTCATTGCTGGATGCACAAGTGGTTCATGGTACATCATCTCATCCATGGTACACAATTGCTCATTTCCGTTTAAGTATAACCAAAAATCATTTTTCCATTGAGTAATTACAATTCTCTGGTATTTGGATTGTTCTGCATAAATGATTTTATCTTTATATTTCTTCTGTTCTCCATATTTAATAATCGGATCGGCTAAGAAAACGCCACTAACCAGTACCGTTACAATTACAGCAATGGAGATATTAAATAATATTCTGAAACCCGGGTTAATAAACTTTTTAAGAAAAATGTATACTGCCACAGCCACGCCGAAATTAATCAGCCCCAAAAAAAACGGGGTGTAATTAATACCTAAAAATGGAATTCCGATAAAAGCAAAAAAGATACCTCCAAGCAGACTGCCATAATAGTCATTTTCCAATACATTAGATATATTTACTCTTAAATCTTCGTATTGGTCGTTAATGCGTGTAACCAGGGGTATTTCCATTCCAATCAATATGCCAATTGCAATACTGCAGGTATAAATAACAATAGAAAGTGAGTTGGTGTAGGCTGATGCCATATATACAATCAGAGGAGCAAAAGAGACTACTATTGACAGTGTAAATTCGAGGATTAAAAATTTTTCGGTCAGGTTCGAAACGAATGATTTACTTATTCTGCTACCTAATCCCATTGAAAACATCATAGTGGATACAATCAATGCCCACTGAATGGTTGAGTCGCCTATGAAGTGGGTAGCCAGCGTTGAGAGTAAGTATTCTGCTACAATTCCACTGAATCCGGTAGCAAAAATGGCTGCCATTAAAATGGCAGAATATCGGTTTTTTATTTTGAACATTAAAAAGAGAAGTCAATTTAAGCAAAGCATCCCAGTCAGTATTGTTTTCTGACTGGGATATAATATTATAAACACCAAGTGATTAAAACGGAACCTCCGATATAAGCAAAGGCCTCGATAATGGCTGCACCAATATTAGGTTTTTCCTGATTGATAATTTCATCCGTTAATCGCTGTCCCGGTAATAGTATTTTATCGGTAAGAAAACGCATTACAGGCAATAGTATAATACCGATAATTAATTCGAATCCGGCCTCAGTAAAGGTTGGTAACCAACCATCAAAATCCCCCTGGATACCAAAGCGAATCAAATTAGCAATGGCAATTAAAGCACCGGCAAATCCAATACCTACAGCCACATTATCTTTTTCAATATGATCATGCACGTCATAAGGTGTAATCAGTTGGTAAATAGCTGAGGCTATAATCATAGCAAGTTGTCCGAATGCCCAGAAAACTATAGCAGTTAAAAAACCATGTGTCCAACCACCCATTTCAGTTTCACCACTTACGGCTCCAAAAATAATAAGACCCGAAGCTACAGAAGCAGCACCTTCAATAACTCCTGTACCTGAGTTTCTATCTTCAATAATTTCTTTTTTTACTGAAAATTTCCGAAGAATAATCTTGTCATTTAACCAAATAGAAAGGTTAAGTAAAATTATGGCTAAAACACCATAGGCCAAAATATCGATAATGTCTTGTACAAGCCCTCTGGAGGGACCAACGATGGCGCTTCCAATAGCTAATAACAGACCTATAAAATATCCAACATGGGCAATAGCAAAGGCAAAATTGTCTTTTTCAACAAGTTCCTCTTTAATACTAAATCCTTTGTTAACCAGTTGGTATACAATTTTCCCCAGAAGAAAAATAACAAAACCGGCAGCAATATATGCTACAGCATCATAAAGTATGGTTGATATATCTGATAAATTCATAATGATAATTTTACGGGTTAAGTATTATTTGCCAAATCCTCCACTGCGGCTTCTTGATGATGAGCTGCTGTACCTGGAAGAACTTCTGCTTTTTTTAGAGTAGCTGGAACCGGAAGAATAAGATCGTGATCTTGCAGCGGAAGTAGATTTAGATACCTTACTGCGAACCTGACTCTTAAAGCTATTTGGTTTTGAGGCCCATGTTGTTTTTTTACCGGTGTTTGATGAAGTGTAGGATCGGGTACCATACATATTGGATCCACTGGGTCCATAATATGGCCTTCTGCCATAATATCCTCCGTAGTAATCGTTGTAATAAGAGCGACGTACAGGATAAGTCATCATATTAAACATAGATGACATAAAAGCATACCGACCGTAAAATTCCCAAAAGGAGCTTCCGTTTCGTTCGGTCCAATGCCCGTATTTTTCATTGCCGATGTAATGGTTGTATCCGGCGGGGCTTGCTACTTTAGACAGTTTCCCATCCTTTTTTGAAGCAATCTCCATACCCATATTATTAACATTATCAGCAAAAAAAGTTTCAGTAACTTTCTCCCAACCAGTTTCCTGGGTTAATATAGTATCATCTTTTTCAATCAGAACATTATATTGGTGGTAGAATCCATTGTTACGGGAATCCATATCCTGAAGGATGATGGAGAAATTTTGTTCGTTGGATAATGATTTTACCAAATTATCCACTGGTGATTTTTCCCAGCTACTAACGGTTGATCTTGATTGATCCTGGTATTGATTTCTGTTTGAATTTCTATTACTGCAGGTTTTTAGAATAAAGAATCCTATCACCACAGCAATAACAATTTTGGCTATTCCGTTGTCCATTTTAATTGGTTATTAGTTTGTTTCTGACTTATTTAACAGGAAGTATGTTTGAGATCTCAAACTCTTTTATGTTTTTACCAATAGAGGCTTCAAACTCCATTTCATCCCATTGTTCAATGCATAAAATTTGTTCGCCATTATCATCTTCAAAATCCCATGATCTGAATTCCTCCCAGGTATCTCCCTTTGCAATATCATGAAAATAGCCGGGAGCATGATTTTCCATATAGTATGTAATTCCTTCGTAGCTTATTTTTTTTGGAGGTTCTTGTTTGGATTGAAGTGTTTCCAAAAGATTTTCGTCAAGTACTCTTATCTTTATTTTTTGAGTAACAGACAGTTTTATTTCATCATCTTCTTCAAGGGAGAGAAATCGGGTAACAGACCCGTTGCTGATTTTAAATTCGCGGGTAAAATAATTCTCACCCCAGTCGTACTCATAAATAGCTTGAACTTCCCAGGTGGAAAGATCATATTCAAAAACAAAACCAACATCCAGGTCTTTGACCTGAATGTTGGTGCTATCGTAATGAGGTCCTTTCTTTTTAAAAATATCAAAGATACCCATATGCTTATTTTTGTACTATTGCTGCTTTAGTTTAGCTTTTAGTTCTTCTAATGAATTGGATGCTTTTACATTTTTGTCAGATAAAACATCGTCTATTTCTTCATCAACACTTCTGTTTTCCATCGAAATTTCACCGTATGCCTCAGACATAGCTTCTTGCTGAGCAACCTTTTCTTTCATTTTTTCCAACATAGAAACTGTGCCGGAACTATCGATACCACTTAATTGCTTATTAATTTTTTGAGTGGCGCTACTAACTCTTGCTCTGGCTTTTAAAGTACGTAGTTCGTTTTCGTAACTTGTAATTGTACTTTTAAGTTTTTTGATGTTTTTATCAAGTGAAGCAATATTGTTGTCGAAACGAGTTACTTCTTCCTGAGCTCTTGATGCAGCTTCAACAGCTTCTTCTTTACGAGCAAGTGCTTCAGTAGCTAAACGATCTGCTTCGGATGCCTCTAAATCACCTTTTTCAGCTTTCTGAATTAATAATATAGCTTTTTGCTCATAGTTTTTAGCCATATCTTTATTGGTGTTCAAATCCTTTTTGCTTCTGATAGCCATCGCTTTCACCTCAGCAAGGGCCTGAAGGCTTTTGTCTAAATCTTGTTTAAGATCACGAATGCCTTGTTCAGTCATTTTAATAGGATCTTCCAATTTGTCAACAATAGAATGTGCTTCTGCTTGTCCTACTCTAAAAATTCTTTTAAATACGCTCATTTATTT
>JBNKGY010000228.1:0-6981 GCA_050290065.1 Marinilabiliaceae bacterium | reverse complement strand
ACACTGGAGATAAAACCTACTTTTATGAATCCGGAAAAAAAATGTCAGAAGGATTTATTGAAAAGAACAAAGAACAAGGTGAATGGAATTATTATTACGAAAATGGTAAAAAAGAGCTCAACGCCAACTATACGAAAGGTATTCCCGAAGGACACTGGGAGTGGTTTGATGAAAATGGAAACTTGATAAAAGAAGGAAATTATAATCATGGACTAGAAGAGGGAATCTGGATTGAATATTATGCTGACGGGACAAAGCAAGATTCTGGTAATTTTGTATCCTCTCGATTAAATTGAGATTGGAAATATTGGTATCCTAATGGCAACCTTGCTCAAGAAGGAAATTACCAAAGAAATAAGCAAGAAGGGGAATGGATTACCTATTTTGAGAACGGTACGGTTAACTCCATAACAAATATGAAAGATGGAAAAATTTTAGGTACTTGTTCGTATTTCACTTCATCTGGAATGAAAATTTCAGATATGATTGTTAATGAAAAGGGAATTGCGTTATTCAAAAATGTTTGGAATACTGACGGGAAACAAATCGTTAAAAATGGTAATGGATTTTATAAAAGCACATATGATGATGGAACTTTAAAGCAATCAGGTGAAGTAAAAGATGGAGTGATGATTGGCATTTGGAAAAATTTTTACAAAAATGGCCAATTAAATGAAGAATACGAGACCGTTGGCGAGCTTTCTAAAATCATAAACAAATGGGATAAAACAGGAAAACAAACCATTACAGATGGAGATGGGGAGTATATCAGTTATTACCCCGGAACTAATATTATCTACGAAAAAGGAACCATAAAATCAGGATTACGAGAAGGTGATTGGAGGGCCTATTACAATACCGGGAGTCAATTATTTTCACAAACTAAATTTCATAAAGGTTTACCAGATGGGCTTCAGGTAACTTATTATCAGTCAGGAAAAATTTCAACATCAGGCATGTTTAAAGAGAATAAACAGTATGGAGAATGGACCTGGTTTTATGAAAATGGAAATATTTCTTCAAAAGCTCAGTACGAAGATGGCAAAAAGCACGGAGAACAACAATTGTGGAGCGAAGTTGGGATACTATTAAAAAAGGAAGAATATGATAATGGAAATCTGGTTTCTGAAGAAATCATCTAGAACCTGCATTTTATAAAAATATTTTTACTGAAAATCACATACACATATCCGGCCCCATAAATCCGGGGTTGGAATAACTTTATCCCGAATTGTACATTAGGGCTAAACGATGAGAGTAAAAAGTGTAATCAATCAAGAACTTGTTGATAGGAAATTTAATACCGTTATGGTGAATTGAAACAAGTTAGCCTGCGATTTGATTAGCAGTAATTTTAGCTCATAATAGATGGTTCTAATGCATAAATCGGGTTTATATAAAAGAAAAAACATCATGGGTAAAATTAAAGCAGATAAAAAGAGTTTAATCCGTTGGAAAATATATATCGACAGAGCCCAAATGTATATTGGTTATATTCAGTTTTTAATGATTGGGCTCGTGTTTCTTAAATCTTATGAAGATAGTTTTTTGGGGGATTTAATTTTTAGTCACACCTTAATTTCTATTCCAGTATTATTGCTTCTATTTATTATACTGGCTTTAGTATTGGGCAGATTAGACACTATCCTGGGACTGAGAGAGGAAGAATTAAGAAACTCGTCAACATCCAATCCGGTGATGCGTGAGATCCTTAAAAATATGGAAGAAATGAAAAAAGAACTACAAGAATTAAAAACGCTGTCAAATCCAAATCAGGAAGATAAACAGTAAGGAGAATTCACTTTTATCATCATAAATTACAACACCTCTCCAAACCAAACAGAATAAAAAAACCAGTTGAAAAATCATGTCAATATGACGTAAAATCTTTTTGGCACAATTCCTGATATCTCATTGACCACTAGCTTCAAATTTTTTACATTATATTTGTACTTAGAAGGAGAAACATCATTATGGGAGTTTTAATTAAGTTTATATTATTTTTTGTTGTTTTCTATTACATTTTCAAATTTATTGGCAGGGTGTTATTCCCTATGTTTATATCCAATCAGATGAACAAGATGAATAATCATCAGCAAAGACAATCGGATTACATTTATCAGCAGAAAAAACAGGAAGGAAAAGTTACTATCCAAAAAGAATCCAAATCACAAAAAAATACACCAGATGATTTAGGTGAATACGTTGATTTTGAAGAGGTAAATGAATAGCAACTTATTGCTGCTTATCTATTTTATCACTCCTCTTAATCCTGCAATACCTATTCCACAAAGTATAAAAGGCACTGTTGAAATCCATCCTTTATTCCACAAAAAGAAAAAAGAGAGTATCCCACAAGTTAAGAAAACGCCACCCATTATAATGTTATAATTTGGACCTCTTGATACCTTTTCTACAGCGGGTTTAATTTTCTCTTCTTTTTCAAGCTTATCAATGATTTTTACAATGGTGCTGATTTCTTCCTTTGATTCGCAATTGTTCTTTAAATAATTATGAATGGACACATAGGTATCTCCTCTCTGAACCATTTTTATAGCATATGCCAAATTTTCTTCTTTTGTTTTCATAGTTTAAATTTAAAAATCAGGATTAGTTACATTAGTTCCTGAATGAACAATATGACTCTGATTCGCAGCGTTTTATCTCTTTAGAATAGGTATAAAATTAGATGTTTATTCTGTTTTTTAAAGTTACATCTGATACAATCCACTTCACCTTACTGGCTTTATTTCCCAAGTGTTTTTTAGCTTTTTCAATGGCTATTTCTGAGATATCCAACACGGTAATATTCTGGTATCTTTCCGCAAACAAATGATCAACTAAAAAACTATCACCCCCTCCAACATCAAAAATTTTATCATCAACAGGCACCTTGAATTGTTTAAAAAAGTTTAATGAAACTTCTGGTGTTGGCTGATACCAGTTAACTTCCTCCAGTTGTTTGGTATTGTAAATATTCTCCCAGTGCTTCTTTCTGTTAAAATTTTCCATTTATAGTTTATTTAGGCGAAATCAAACATCTCATTACTATTGAATATATATCATGTTTTATTTACACCATATACAAGTCTAAAAATTAGAGTTTTCCAATAAAAGATTTACTATATGACAAAAACCCAATACATATTTTAATCAAAAATAATTAAATTTCTATATATTTGCTGTGTAATCTTGTATAATGTTGTTTAAGGATATGGAAAAGTATTTATCAATTAGTCAAGCTGCTGAAATTCTAGATGTAAGCCCAGAAACCCTTAGAAGATGGGATAACAGTGGCAAATTTAAAAGTTCTAGACATCCAATAAACAATTATCGTGTATATTCCGAAGAACAAATCATTGATTTAGTTGAAGAAATGCAATTAGAGATACAATATCGCCCTTCCATACAATCAAAAAAAATAATCCAACCCTTCTTTAAAACTGATTTTGGTAAATTATATAATTGCGATGCAATTCACTATTTGAAACAACTAGAATCAAACTCAGTTGATTTAATTTTTGCTGATCCTCCATATAACATAAAAAAAGCTGAATGGGATACATTTTCAAGTCAAAAAGAATACGTTGATTGGAGTATGGAATGGATTTCTGAAGCACATCGCGTATTAAAAAAAACTGGTTCTCTATATGTTTGTGGATTTTCAGAAATCCTTGCTGACATAAAATGGGCTGCATCTCATCTTTTTAAGGGGTGTAAATGGCTCGTTTGGTTTTATAGAAATAAAGCAAATCTTGGCAATGATTGGGGGCGCTCACATGAGAGCATTTTACATTTTAGGAAATCAAAAGAGTACATTTTTAATATAGATGAAGTGAGAATACCTTACAATGAACATACATTAAAATATCCAAAAAGAATTCAAGCTGAAACTTCTCAATATGCAAATGGCAAAAAGAAAAATTATATTTGGGAACCAAACCCTTTAGGCGCGAAACCAAAAGATGTTTTAGAAATACCTACAATCTCAAATGGCTCTTGGGAAAAATATGCTCATCTTACTCAAAAGCCCATAGAACTTTTAAGGAGAATTATATTATCCTCCTCAAATCCCGAAAGTATTATACTTGATCCTTTTGGAGGCTCAGGAACAACATTTGCTGTTGCTGAAGCATATAATAGAAAATGGCTTGGCACAGAAATGGAATTAGATTATTGCAATATTATAAAATCTAGACTATCAGATAAAGATCACATTTCCAGAATTTTAACAGCAAAGGATGAGCTAGAATCAAATAAAAGAAGAAAACAATTAAGAGGTTAGCAACCTCTTAATATCAGATGTTATCAATTCTGAAAAACGCTTCATATATTCAGAATATGGTTTTTTATTTGCATTAGGAGGAGGATCTAAATAATAGACTCCTTCCAATTCCGTTAAGAATTTAGAATAGACCATAAACAATCCAGACACAAGCGTAAAACTAATATTATCAGTTTCCTTTCTTTGTACATCATTCAAAAATATACCAATTACTTTTTGAGGGTGTTCAACGAACCTTTCTAGCAATATTTTATCAATAAACATCTTTCCCATTCTATCTTTCGATGTAGTTTTAACAGAAACAACAATTTCATTTTCATCAAGTGAACTTGGAGATGATTTCACATCGCTATATGGAGATAATATTAAGTCATTTTCACACTTATACGTTTTAGTACCTTCCTCAGTCTCATATGGAATTTGAAGAACTAATTTTTTATTAGAAATTCCTATCTCTGTAAAAATCACTTTTACTAATTCTTCAAATCTATTACCAACATGCTTTCTTGCACTATTGGGATTAACCAGCAAATCAAGCCCAGCACCTATTGATTGCTGAATAGTATAAATTGTTTTATCAATAATATCTTTCTCTGTCTGTTTAATTTTTTCTCCAATTTTAATCTTTTCAAAAATAGCTCTAAGAAGATTAAAAGATTCTTTAAACCTCTCTACATCTTCAAGAAATAAATTTTTATTTATAGGTCTAACATATTTTATTGTTTCTGCAATTTGACTGGAATAAATAATATAGTTGTTCTTTACTTGCGAACTACTAAGTACATTTGGCAAGTACCTTAGAACTCTTATCGTAATTTCTTCAAATTGTACTAAATCAACTTTAACTTTTTGTAAATCTTTATCTAATGAAATCATAGTTCCAAAGATAATCTTTTCAAGATATTTCCAAAAAATTACACAAAACCTCTCCATATAATTATATAAAAACCCTTACAATTAATTACCCTAAGTTCAATAACAATAAAACAAAACTATTTAGCAAATTTCAATTGTATTAACTAGTTTTATGGCTCATTTTCTAATACATAATAAATCTCATCACTCAATACCTTATGCGAACAACAAAAATCATTACCCTAATCGTGTTCCTGTGCTGCCTTTTTATTGCAGGCTGCAAACAAAAACCCAAAGAAGCCCAACAACTTGCCGAAGTAAAATACAATCCTAAAGTAGCAGCCTTTACCTCAGGAATGGTATCCAACCAGGCCGAAATTATGGTTCGGTTTTCTGAAATTATTAACGAAGCTGTTCCAGGTCAACCGGCCTCGTCAAGCATCCTAAAAATAAATCCTTCCTTAAAAGGCGAATACTACTGGATAGATAATCAGTCGCTGGCTTTTAAACCTGAAGCTCCAATGAAATCGGCTTCCGTATACAAAGTCAAGGTTGATCTCAACCAGGTTATTCCGGATGCTAAAGAAGACTTTGAATTCAGCTTTCAAACCATACCTCAGAATTACCGGATTGAAACAGGAGAAATGTCTCCATATGAAAATACGGACTTATCTGACAACCAATTAAAAGGATTACTGATACTTTCTGATTATGCCGGGATTGATCAGGTACATCAGATAATAACAGCCAATCAAAAAGGCGAACAGCTGCAGATTGAATGGCTATCAAGTGATAAAGCAAACCAGTACCCGTTTTTAGTGCATCACATCAAAAGAGATGATTCATCCGGTAACATAAAAATTGAATCAACAGGAGAACCTATTAATATAGATAAAGAGGATTCTCAAAAAATATGGGTTCCTGCAATTGATGATTTTAATCTGGCTACTGCCAAAGCTGTTTTCTATCCTCGTCAGGCCATTGAGCTTTCCTTTTCTGACCCGTTAAATCCGGATCAGGAATTAAGTGGACTGATTCAGGTAAATACACATACTAATTTCACAACCGAAATAGACAATAACATTATTAAAGTATATCCCTCGCAATCGTTAAGGGGAGATGTTAAGGTAACTGTTTTTCAAGGAATAGAGAATATATTGGGAGCCAAAAGCACTGATAAAGAAACCTATAACCTAACCTTTACCAGTACCAAACCTCAGGTTGAATTTTTAAGTAAAGGAACCATATTACCTGAATCCAGCGGATTAAACCTGACTTTTAAAGCGGTGAGTTTAAAAGAAGTTCAGGTAAAAGTGATTAAAATATTCGAAAATAACATCGCATCGTTTTTGCAGGTAAATCAATTGGATGGAAATTACCAACTTAAACGAGCAGGAAGGTTGATTCTGAAAAAAACCATTCCTCTGAATACGGATAGAACCTTAGACTTAAACAAATGGAATACTTTCTCCATTAATCTGGATGATTTAATTAAAGTTGACCGAGGTGCTATTTATCGTGTTGAACTTCAGTTTGCACGTGTCAATGCTATTTACCCCTGTGCCAATGAAGATGAAAATGCGGATGATTATTTGGAACAAAATCCGGATGAGATAACTGAAAATGAGATTGCATATTATGATAGTCCCAACGGAAGCTCCAGCTATTGGGATAATGAATATTACTACTATGATTATCGCGACAGAGATGATCCTTGTAAGAATGCTTATTACCGGAAAAATCGTTATGCCAGCACTAATATCCTGGCTTCTAACCTGGGTATTATTGCCAAAAAAGGCACAGACAAAGAAATGTTGGTGGCAGTAACCGATTTGAGAACA
>JBNKGY010000227.1:0-6999 GCA_050290065.1 Marinilabiliaceae bacterium | reverse complement strand
CAGAAATAAGATAAAGGTTTCTAAGCCTTGGATTAATAAAAACAATAAAACCACCCAATTCCAAGATTATCGTAAGCACCGATAGTCCACTCATAACTATCTTATTGGATCCCAACCAGGTATTAATGGCCCTGATTTTAGGGTTGCTCCTATAGTTACCATAAGTGTGGGAATATAAATTATATTTCCCTTTCCATTCAAAGTCCTTGTCGGTGGCACTTCTACCAATCAACAACTGTTTTTTTCCTTCCGGATAATCTCCGGTGTGATCTTGAATATAAAAACTCAAAGTAGAGCCATCCAACCAATTGAAACCTCCATATCTTAACTTGGATAGGCCAGCAGTAAAATAGGTCAATACCAAAACAAGCAGTAACAAATTGGTCCCTAACTTAATAATTTCTTTAGAGGGTTCTTTTAATTTCGCACCACTTTTAAAGAATGAAAATAGTAACCGATCAACTGAAAACGACATGCTGCCAGGTAAAAAAGCCAACATGAGTAAAACTTGGCTTGATACGGACAACCTATGATCAAAAGTTCCAACGCCTTCTATCATTCCAACTATTATAAAACCTGAAAATGCAAGCAAAAAAAGGCTGAGTCTTCCAAATAAACCTATTATGGCTAAAATGGTACCCACCACTATTAAATAGAAATAGAATTGGAAATTGTTTTCATTAACCAAAAATTCAATTGGTAATAACCCATTTATCCAAGTAAGCGATAAGGAGTATGGCTCATTATTGTCTACTGTCATTAAAGAATTCAAATGCCCCAATAAAACTTTGGCATAGAAGTACGGCAAAATAATCCTGATCATACTTAACGGATTATTCAAAAATTTTCGGCCGATATTTAATAGATAATCTTTCAAATTATTCATCGATTACAAAATATGCCCCTTTATCAAAATCATAGATTCCAAATGTTTCAAAATCAGACAAATTATTCCTAAACTTATCTACTTTGGCAATTTTTACTTCTATTTTCTGAAAATGTAAATTATGCTTGTCCTGCAGAAAACGGTTATAATTTTCAAAAAAAGCCTTTAATCTCTTATTAAACTTGTCTTCGTCCTCAAAAATGCGATCAGCAAACGGGGTTAAATATTCTGATGAACCATAAGCCTTTCCATAGAAATGGCGTACAAAAGTATATTCTGATTTTCCGTAGTAGTCCACCAATTCGATAATGGTGTCTTTGTTATGACCTTCAAATTTTAATAAGTATAAATTGGAATCATCATTTACATAATGTCCAAACATAGGGGCCGAGGTAAATGGAAAACTCTCTATGCCCAAAACCACCACAAATATGTTCGGAAGTAAGAAGAGTACTCCTAAAAACAGGACGTAATTTTTTTTAGAAATTATCTTCATTTTACAGAATCTAAAAATCTACCCGATATACTTTTCGATGGTAGCCAACAACTTTCCTTTTTGCCCAAAAGTCGATACCTGTTGCGTGCTATAATGTCATATGCAACATCGGTTACTTTTACAGGTAAAATCGAAAAAACGCCTATAAATGGCCACGGATTTTTTAAATGTTTAATAATCTCAAAAAACGCTCGACTTTTTATAAATGCTTTTTTATTGGCAATAAATACAATTGAATCTGTAGCGGAAGAATCCACGCCATAATCATTCAATAATTTTTGACCCTCCGATGATTGTAAAGAAGCAAAGGTGATTAAACTATCTTTTTCCCTTTTTATTACAAACTGTACAAATCCACTGCACAAGTTGCAAACACCATCGAACAGAACTATATTTTCTTGAGTAACCAATCTATTTCCTTTTATTTTGATAAAATAAAATCAATTGAAGTTTCATTTATAAAAAATTCTTTCAATTGTAATAAAACTAGGCTGAAGTGAATTTATTTAACCCTGTCCCTGTTCTTGTTTTGAATGTATTACCTGAACCTAATTTTAAGCTTGTAACATGGTAAAGCTTAATTTAAGAGAACTTCCAAATGTCAAGTCTAATTTTAGACTTCCTTCAAAATAACACTATCCTTATGAATAGTTCGTCATTAGCCTTCGATAGATGTCGTAGGTTTGCCCACCTATTTTTTCCCAACTATAGGCCTGTTTTATAGATTTCCATGTGTGCTCAGAAGGGTAATTACTTTTATTGTCCAATGCCAAAAGGATGCTATCCCTTAAACCAATATGGTTTGTTTCTTCCATGATGTAGCCAATATTTCCATATTTAAATGGGTCAGTTAACCCGCCCTCATCGGAGACAATAACTCTTTTTTCTAAATTTAGTGCTGTTAATAACACCCCACTTTGTGAAATTTTTCGATATGGCAATAAGAGATAGTCTGATAAATTAAGTATGGCAAAAAACTCTTCGTCAGACAATGAATAGTTTAAAATTGTTGTATTGGATAGCCCTTCGATTTCGTTTAATCTATTTTCCTCTCCTTTTCCAGCAACGAAAAGATGGATAGAATCATCAGCAGCAAAAAAAGACTTCCAAGCATCTATAACAAGGTCAATACCTTTGTAAGCAGATACCAAACCAACAAGAGAGAAAACTGTTTTGTCCTTCAAAGCCAATGAATCAATAAATTTTTGTTTGATACTATCCATTCTATCGGCATTATATGAATCATTATAATCAAACAGTCCATGATTCACGGTCGCCATTTTATCCTCATGAACAGAAAAATCAAGCTTTAACTCTTCTTTCGTATTATCGGAATGAACAATTATAAGGTCGACAACGGAATAAATTTTTTTGAACCATTCAAAATATTTTGCCCCTGAATCATGAGGTAATGTATTATGAGCCGTAAAAACAACTTTGCATTTGAAAATTTTGATGATCTTAATGAGCAGATAATCCAACCTGTATACTTTGAACCATTGGAAGTGAACTATTTTAGGTCGTTTTAATATAATATTGATCAATAGCGTTATGTGGGAAAAAGTATAACTTATCCCTTTTTTCCATTGAGCACCCTCGCCATAATTATATATTGGAAAAAAATTATTTAGTTCAGAATAATAGGGGTTCTTTTTATGACCAAAATAATAAATGTTGGCATTAGGAATGTTATCTATTAGACTTTTGTCATATTTTGCTATTGTACCATAGCTCATCGGATTAACAAAAAAAACTAAATGCTTAATTTTCATTTTTAAGGCGTAATTAATTCGATAGATGTGATTAAGATAAATTCCGTGGAAACAAAATACTTGGTCTTTTAAAGAGCATTATTTTCTCTTAAGAATGAATTTATAGGATGATGGAAAAAAGACTTTGAACCATCCAACAATGAAAAAAAAGGGGTATCGGTAAGGAAAGAATTTTTTCATATACATCAATCGAGATTTAAAATCTATCCCCAATGGACTATACAGGTAACTGATTCTTTCTCTCAGACTTTTCTTTTCAAAATCGTAATAAAGAGATTTATGATCAAATTTACAAAACCCTGCATATTCGGGTAACACCAAAACGGGCACCTTCTTTTTTACGCATTTAAGGGTATAGTCATAGTCTGCAACACCATGTAGGTAGCCATTAGAAAGAATGCCAACCGTATCTACAGCCTCCTTGGATGCAAATAAAATATTGGCATTCCCCAGATGACATTCTTGATATTCACCGTTAGGTATTAATTGCTGAACCCTATACCAAAACCAATTCTTGAATATTGAACCACCGTATGTATGTTTATTGGTGTCCTTATCATATGTGGAACCAACATAAACACCTCCCCTTTTATATTTTTCCAAACAATATTCATGTGCCTCAATTATTTGATGAAAGAGATTATCAAATACATAGGTATCATCATTTAACAATAGGTAACCATCATAGTCTTTTTTCAACGCTGCTTGCCAAGAGTTGATCATCCCATTTGCCCAAAACAAACTTCCATTGCCTTTCAATAATGTAACATCGGGATACTCCTTTTTTACGGCATCATATGTGCCATCAGAAGAACTGTCGTCTGTTAGATATACATCTATTTTTAAAGACTTTGAAAATGGCTCAGATGCTAAATTAAGATGGTTAAGACATTCTAGTGTTTTATTTTTTCTATTAAAACAAGTTAATAAAACAGCAATGTTATTTAACATAACAATTTTTATTTAATCAAGATTGATGAGCTTTATAATCAATTATAAGGCTCTGAGATTCATTCATACCAACAAAATATAATGAATTGTCGAACTTATATTTTAAAGTATGTAAAACAGGAACGCAGTTTAGTGTAAATTCTTATATGGCCGTATATATAATGCATAAAATTTTATGTGTCAATTATTTTTAATCTTCATTGCGTAATAATTTGGATACGTTAAAATCACCATCCAAAAGCCATAAAAACAACAATCATCTTAAACCGACTGGCATTAAATGTCACTTATTACATATTAAAATTAATGGTAATGAACTAATATTTATGATTAACAGAAAACAATCCTTTGACTTGAAAGTCCCTTAGTATTCCCAATTAAATCTTAACAAAAGTGGTATTTGGTCGAATACTTAAAAAATATAGAATTAAAGAAATCCAAACCGGTGAATTAGGACGTAATGTAACTGAAAAATAAAATTTAATGCATTTCATCGATTATTTATGCCATTAAACCTGTTTTTTGTTTTATAAGTCTATTTTTATCAGTGAATTAAGCCCCAATACATGACGAAACCCCAATTCCTACCACCAAAGACCTACGTTTTCCTGTTTTATTTTTTAGTTGCTGCCTTTATCTCTGGTTGTGCAAAGGATCAAGATTTGTTCTATGCAGAAGTAGCTGAGGATATTTTAGAAAACAATGAGGATATTTCCATTGAGGATCCAACAGATAATTCGGATGTAACTCAAGAGGATGAAAAAGATGTTGTAATTGAACCTGTTAACGATGCATTCATTCAGGACTCTAAAGGGTATAATGAATCAATAAATAGGGTTGAAAGCGATATAAGAACCGCTTACATGATGTTCAATCTAAAAGAACTGCAAACAGGGATATCCACCGTAGATTTAAATATTACCATTGTAGAAGATGCCGGAGATGGATTGATCGAGGTGTATAAAGGCAGTCATAACAATTGGAATGAAGAAGAATTAACGGAAAGCAATGCTCCCAAAGCAGTTAACCTACTAGGAAAATCTCAGGGCACCTATCAAGCACAAGACAATGTTATAATTCCATTGGAAAGTGGAGATTTTAACGAGGAAACTATTTCACTTGTGATTATACAAACTAATGGAAATGATATTGCATTTGCTTCCAAAGAGATTGAAGATCCAACCATGAAGCCTAATCTAATTATCAATTCTACACAAAGTGGAGACTTAGGTGACACAACAGGCAGCGAAACCAATACGGGGGGCACACCTAAATTTGATTATAACACTACCGACGATTGTGATTTTGGTGGTGACTGCATGTATGTTGATGCATCGTGTATGGATAGTTCATATCCCAGCATTTATGAATTTGTAACCGCTGGAGTGCAAGGTGGTATCCCTTCTAATCTTGAAGTGAAATCAACTATTACACCTAGAGACAACATACAAACTGCCATAGATCAAGTGTATAGTCAGGGAGGCGGAACTATCATACTAACACCTGGCACTTATAGTGTCACCTCAACCATTAATATGCGTTCTAATGTGGTTTTAAGGGGTACAAGTGAAGATGAAGTCATTATAGAATCCCATTTAAGAGCCCCATCAGGTTGGAACAATAAGAAAAACACCTTCCTTTTTGAAGACACCAGTTATTCAGGTCTTGAACATTTAACTATACTCTTTAAAGTAGATGGACTTGAACCTCGAGATCGCCCAAGCTTAGTTGATGGAGGTTGGTGCAGTGATTGTTATACCAATGATCCTGATGGATATGACGACTTGCACGTAAGACAGGTTTATTTTAGCGGTTCCAGTACAAATAATTGGATCAGCCATAGTAGAATACTGAAATCTGGCAATGACCCAATTAGTGTATCTGGTGACCATAATACTATACGAAATACAATAATTGACCAAGCCTACAATAAAGGAGGCGGCGGAAATGGATATGTATTGATAACTGGTGACCATAATCTTTTTGTGAACAATACAGTTAAAAGAATAAGACACATAAGCATAGAAAGGGGTGCAGAATATAATGTAATCTTTAAAAATTATATTGAAGTCGACATCAATTTCCACGATGGAGATGATGGCAATAACTTAATTGAACAGAATGAAATTAATATTCCATCTTGGCATTCGTGGCCAGTAATTGAAACAGGAAGAGCCACATACGGGCATGCATCACCAGGAGCAGAAAATATCATCGTAAACAATATTGCAGATGATTTAAGATTAAATCAGTTGAATACCGGTGAATTATATTCAAAATCCAATACCATTTTTACCTTGGAGGGCTTCAATCCAGATGGAGTAGTTGAAACAAATTGGTCCATGCCCACCTGCAATACCTTTTATCCAGTACAAGGCAACTAGATAAGAGATTTGATAAACATTAAAGGTCCAATTCAATATTGAATTGGACCTTTTGATTTTAGTCATTTGTCATTATTTAATTGTTTCCAAATTTTAAATATTCTTGTACTTTATACTTAATAAGGATTGTGAACGTTTTGATTTTAACTTTCAAACCCTAGTTTTGAAAAATTATAATTCAGAAATTAATCAACCTTCATCAGTTCATGGAAAAAATTTTAATCTTTAGCCAAGGGGCTTACCAAAAATATGGTCACTCATTTGACTATTGTAAAGGGCTATCCACTGCTTTTGATAAAATGGGTTTTGAAGTACATATTTTTGGTGTTGATGGTCCATTAAAATTTCCGGATAATGTTGTTGAAGTCAAGATTAACCTAGACTCCAACCTACAAAAAAAACAAACTGTTCTACAAAAAATAAATTGGGGCTTTTCAAGAATAAAAAACTACCAAAACGTTCTGAATAGTTTCTCCAACTATTATGATTCGTTTGATGAAAAACCTATGG
>JBNKGY010000226.1:0-7034 GCA_050290065.1 Marinilabiliaceae bacterium | reverse complement strand
AAGTCAACCGTTTATTATTCTATTTATAAGGATGAAGCCTATAGTCTTAAAACAAGAATATACACACGTGTATTGGCTAATCTACTGGATAAGCGATATTTGGAAACCATTCGTGAAGAAGAGGGTGGAAGTTATGGTGTTAGTGTGAAACCTTCCATTAGTAAAAGAGCCTATGAACATATTACTTTGAGTATAAGTTTTGATTGTGATCCAGAGAAACAGGACAAGCTGTTTGAGATTGTAAAGGCAGAGATTAATAAATTGGTGAAAAATGGTGTTCAAGTAGATGATTTAAATGAAATTAAGGAGAATTTTATGAAACGTCGGGCAGAAGCTGAAGATCAAAATAGTTTTTGGTTAAGTGTAATTCAAGGTTCTCTTATTAATAAGGAACCTATAGCTAATGCCGAGGAGTATAATCAAATCATTAAAGATATTGATGCTAAATCAATCCAAAAGTTTGCCAAAAGAGTTTTTAAGAAATATGATTCTGTTGAGGTGATTATGAAACCTGAAACAGAACCTGCCAAATAAGATTTACACTAAAAATAAATCTGAAAATAGAATCAGTGACTGGTTCTGAATAAAAAAATCCCCATTTGCATGGGGATTTTTTGTTGTTTTATTGTTTCTGCAAAGATGTCTTATAAATTCCATCTAACTAATTTACATTACACATATATCAATTAGTTAGAATTTGGTTCTACAGTATAAAACTGTCTTATGAATTCGGGTTAAATCAACCTAAAGAAGCAAGTATCTGAACACAAATAATCAGTAATACCATGGCAACAGGATATACAGTTGCATAGGCAATTGAAGGAGCATTTGTTTCGGTCATAGGATCAACAGCAGCTAATCCTGGTGTACTTGTCATTGAACCGGTTAGTGCTCCAAGCATAGATAAAATGTTTACGTTAAACAAGTAACGTGCTACCAGAGCACCAAATATCATTGGAAATAAAGTAATCGCACCACCAATTAAAAACAGGTTAAATCCATATTGATTATAGGTTTCAACAATCTGTGCACCGGCTTTGGTTCCCACTCCTGCTAAAAAGAACATTAAACCTAGTGTACGTAAAAGTTGGTTAGCACCACCAGACATAGACCAGATAATAGAACCTGTTTTACCTATACGACTTAAAATCATAGCAACTGTTAAAACACCACCGGTTAGTCCTAATGAGAAGGTAAACGAGTTACCAAAATTCAACGAAAATTTTCCCACGAAAAATCCAAGTACAATTCCGGCAGCGATGGGGAAGAAATCAGTATCTGACAATTTTTTACTGTTACCACCAAATATTTTGGTTACCATTTGCATATGGTCGCGACTACAAGAAACCTTAATTTTATCACCCATCTGTAATTTAAGACTTGGAGTAGGTGTAATATCAATACCTGAACGACGAACGCGTGTGATGGTCACATGATAAGTTGAAGTCCATTGGTTGATCTCACGAATGGTTTTATTCACTACTTCGGTATTCGACACTAAAATAGATTGAATCTCGTAGCCTTCTTTTAATGGAATCTCTTGTTTGGTTTCTCTGCCAATTAAAAGTTCTACTTTCTTCAGGGCTTCTTCTGTACCAACTGCTTTAATGATGTCGCCATTGTTTAAAACCACCTTTGAGTCCGGAATCTGTGGTTCACCTTTTGACATAACCCTGCTGATAACACCCTGAGTCATTGTTCTTACGCGCAACTGACCAATGGTTTTACCTGCAACATTTTCATTTTCAACAATAAAATGTTTAAACAAAATATCAGGGAAGCTCTCTACGGTAGTTTCTTCATAGTCTTTTTCAGCCTTTTTCAGATTAATCCGGGTAATTTTAGGATATAAACGAACAAATAAGATAACGCCTATAACACCAAAAGGATAGGCAATACCATAGCCAATGGAAACACCTGTTGATCCTGTGCTTTCGATAGCAGCAGCCAAACCGGGTGTGCTGGTTAATGCTCCGGTTAATAAACCAATAGCTACAGGAACATCAATGTTAAATAATTTGATAGCTGCAAAAGTAAGCAATGATGCAGATATGATAACTACTGTGGCCATCATTACTAATGTTCTGCCTTGTTTTTTAAAGGAATCAAAAAATCCGGGCCCGGCTTGAATTCCTATAGTGTAAACAAATAGAATCAGACCAATTTTTTCGATAATTGAAGGCATTACTACTCCGTAATGCCCAAAAACCAGGGCCACAAAAATGATAGCGGAGATGTCTAATGAAATACCTTTTATTTTTGCATTTCCAATAATATACCCCAGGCATATTATTACAAATAATGCGAAGTAACCGTGTTGTAAAAAGTCCATAATGTGTAAAATTAGGCACGCAAAGATAGTACTAATAAGCGTTCTAGTCTTAAAAGACCTACTTTTCTTGTGTTAATTATTATTAACGAAATTGGAATTTTTCAACAAAAAAACTCTATTTTTAACTCTATTTTTAAAACGAATTTACCATGAATACATTCTCTTTAGTTGCAGGAATACTAGCAGTATTTGCTACAATCGGACATTTTACAATGGGACGAAAGCTTTATTATAAGCCTCTGAAAAACACCCAGATGGATGAGGTTGTAAAAGCTACTTTTCAAAGCTTGTTTCATTATATGTCGGTATTTCAGGTACTTTCCAGTTTTATCTTAATTATGATTGGAGTTCGGGGAAGTGGATGTTCTTTTGAACCGCTGTTAGTGTTGGGTTTTATTGCTGCAAATTACTTCTTTTTTGGTCTCACGCAGCTAATAATTGCCTTAACTTCTTCCATTAAAGGTGCTGTTGGAAAACTATTTCAGTGGATTTTTTGGTTTTTAATATCCCTATTTACCATTTTAGCATTAATAGATGCCTGGGAATATGTTATGGAATGGGCTAGCTAAAATAGTTATATTATTCAGAGAGCTATTAAAAGCTCTCTTTTTGTATATAATGAACTTCTATTTATCCTGAGGCCTGTATTTTTTCTGAAGACCGAATAAAAATTTCCTTAAGATCTGATCTTTACAAACACGGTATTGATTCTGTCCCGGTTTTCTAAAAAAAGCACTCAATTCATGCTTGCTGATATGAAAACCGGCAAGTGCAATAACCTCTATCATATCCTCATCTTTTAACAGAAGAGCGATTTTGAGTTTACGCAATACCAGGTTGTTGTACAGCTTTTTCTCATTGACAGGTTCTTTGCCTTCCTGCTTACCCCTTTTCATAATTATCAGTCCGTTTAGAAAAGCTGATAAGTTGGCATCAATAATCGTTTTAAAAGCTTCATCCTCTTCTTTTTTTAACCAGTCACTTATTTCCGCACGGGTAACTTCTTTGTTAGCCAGTGAAAAAACTTTAATCATCATCTTGTCATTCAGGTCAAAGGTATATCTTAGGTTTCTGAGGATATCGTTGTTATTCATCTATTTTATTTTTGGACAAAGATACAACTATGAAGTCAAATCTGCGTTATTAATTCTGCGTACAGGAATTATTGAAGCGTTTGCTATAATCTTTAGCTTTTGTTATAAAGAAAGTTATAATTGAGAATTACTTGTTGTAAGTGAATGATAAATAGTGTTGTAGGAATTTTATTTTAGGTTGATATATAATCTGAGATGATCTGGTAAAATAGTTATCCTCAAAAGTATTCTTTTTACTATCTTTACGCACGAATAAGAAATTCAGGCAAATAGTTTGTCATTATTGAAAAATGATAACAAACCACCATGTCAATAAATAATTATGGGAAAAAAAGATAACCAACAAACAAGGCGACAATTACGAAATTCATATTTCACTACTGTAATAAGTATTGCTCTGGTTCTCTTTTTACTTGGATCTGTTGGTTATTTAATGTTAAATGCACAACGCTTATCTAATTACGTAAAAGAAAATATCGGTTTTAACATTGTGCTTAAAGATAACGTAAGAGAAGCGGAGGTAAGAAGATTACAAAAATACCTGGATGCATCCTCCTATGTAAAATCCACAGAATATATTGATAAAGAGAGAGCTGCCAAAGAACTGCAGGATGAGTTAGGGGAAGATTTTGTGGATTTCTTAGGCTATAATCCTTTATTGTCTTCCATTGAAGTTAAGTTATTTGCTGAATATGCCAATCCGGACAGCATTAAAAATGTAGAGGAAATATTTGTTTCATTCCCTCAGGTTAAGGAAGTTTTCTACCAGAAAAACCTGATACAAAAGGTGAATGATAATGTAAATAAAATTAGTTTAGTATTATTGGTATTTAGTTTGTTATTATTGTTTATTGCCATTGCATTAATTAATAATACGATACGACTTTCGGTATATGCCAAAAGATTTTTAATTAATACCATGCAATTGGTTGGTGCAACTAAAGGATTTATACGGCAGCCCTTTGTGAGCACAAGCATTTTTCATGGATTTATCGGAGCTGTTATTGCCAATGGTATGTTGGCAGGTGCCATTTATATTTTACACAGAGAGCTGGGAGGATTTATAGGGTTTGATAATATTGAGATTATTGGTATTCTTTTTATCCTGGTTGTTATTGTTGGAATTTTACTTTCACTGGTGTCTACATTTTTTGCAGTGAATAAGTATTTGAGATTAAAAACAGATCAATTATATTTTTAACATACTACTATGTCGATCAATAAACAAGAAAAGAAATTTGAATTTGCCTTGTCAAAGGAAAACTATGTATTAATGGCTATAGGATTCGCTATTGTTATACTGGGTTTTATTTTAATGATTGGGGGCAGAAGTGAAGACCCTAATGTTTTTAGTGAGGAGATTTACGGATTTCAACGAATTACTCTTGCCCCTATGGTCGTGTTATTGGGCTTTGCATTTGAGATTTATGCAATCATGAAAAAACCCAAAAAATAGTCGGGTACAGATTATTTATACTAACATTCTTTTTTACATTTTATGAATTGGATTGAAGCATTAATTCTTGGAATTGTTCAAGGATTAACAGAGTTTTTGCCTGTTAGCAGCAGTGGGCATCTTGAGATTGGTAAGCACCTGCTTGGGGTGGAAGCTACAGATAATCTGTCATTTACAATTGTTGTTCATGGGGCAACGGTATTAAGTACAATTGTTGTTTTCAGAAAAGATATTTTAAAACTGATTACGGGTTTGTTCTCATTTAAATGGAATGAGGAAACTCAATATATTTTTAAAATAGCTGTAAGTATGATTCCAATTGCAATTGTTGGAGTGTTTTTTAAGGATTATGTTGAGGAGCTTTTTAATACTGATAAGATTCTTCTGTTAGTAGGTTTAATGTTGTTAGTTACTGCAGCTTTATTGGCTTTTACTTTTTATGCCAAATCCAAAGATAAAGAGGTGTCGTTTAAAGATGCTTTTATCATTGGAATTGCTCAAACCATTGCCGTAATGCCAGGAATATCACGTTCCGGTTCAACCATAGCTACCGGTTTATTGTTGGGTAATAAGCGTGAAGCAGTGGCCCGGTTTTCATTTTTAATGGTTCTTATTCCTATTTTAGGAGAAAACATATTGAGTTTACTGAAAGATGATGTGGCTTCAACAGGTTCTATAGGAGCTTTGCCTCTGATTGTTGGATTTATTGCAGCTTTTATTTCGGGTTTACTTGCTTGTAAGGCCATGATAAATCTCGTTAAAAAAGGGAAACTTATTTATTTTGCGATTTATTGTGCCGCAGTTGGTTTGGTAGCAATATTATGGGGGATTTAACAGTCATTAAAAGTGAAGATGATTCGCAATAACAATTTACAAGATACTCAGGATATAAGGGAAGATAATAAGCCTGGAGGGTTCGATTTTAAAGAGGGAGAAGTTTTATTGTTTGACAAACCTTATGAATGGACCTCATTTGATTTAGTAAATAAGGTGCGTAAATTGATATGCAATGCATTGGGCGTTAAAAAGATTAAAGTTGGGCATGCAGGAACATTAGATCCATTAGCTACCGGCCTATTAATCATATGTACCGGAAAAGCGACTAAAACAATTGATAGCTATCAGGCACAGGAAAAGGAATATATTGCCACATTAAAGTTAGGAGGAACAACACCATCATTCGATTTAGAAACTGAAATTGATCAGACTTATTCTACTGAGCATATTAACCGGGCTTTGGTGGATGAAACGCTCAAGGACTTTATTGGAGAATTGGAACAGGTTCCGCCGGCATTCTCAGCAGTAAAAGTGAAAGGAAAAAGAGCCTATGAATTTGCCAGAGACGGTAAAGATCCGGGTTTGAAACCAAAGAAGCTTATTATCACTGAAATAGAAGTATTGAGGTTTGAACAAAACGAGCTGGAATTACGTATTGTTTGTAGTAAAGGAACTTATATACGTGGTTTGGCCAGAGATATTGGTATAGCACTGAAGAGTGGAGCACATCTTACTGCATTAAAACGTACCCGAATTGGTCAGTATGTGAATACAGAAAGTACAGATCTTGAGTCGTTTGAAAAAAAATTAAAATAATTTGCAACTTTTTGCATATTGGTACGTAAAAGGTTGCTTTGTATATATTTTACCATATTTTTGTATTGAAGTTTAAATCAACTACATTACTTAAAGTATGATGTTTCTGAAAATATATAAAAATACAATCGCTGAAATAATAAAAAACGGATTTCAATATGAAGTTATCGAAGTTTAAGTACAACCTACCCGAAGAATTAATTGCCCTTCACCCCACCCAAAATCGAGATGAATCAAGATTAATGGTACTCGATAGAAATACGGGAGAAATTAAACACAAAATATTTAAAGATCTTATCGAATATTTTAACGAAAATGATGTGATGATCTTTAATAACACCAAAGTGTTTCCAGCCAGACTGCATGGAAACAAAGAGAAGACTGGTGCTGAGATTGAGGTATTTTTACTTCGTGAATTAAATCGTGAGCAAAAACTTTGGGATGTTTTAGTAGATCCTGCTCGTAAAATTCGAATTGGAAACAAATTATACTTTGGTGAAAATGATGAAATGGTTGCCGAGGTAATCGATAATACTACATCCAGAGGAAGAACACTTCG
>JBNKGY010000225.1:0-7043 GCA_050290065.1 Marinilabiliaceae bacterium | reverse complement strand
GTTCACTTCGTTCCTAAAGTAGCTTGAATTTAGCTCGGCATTATACCGGCGCATTTATTGTTTTAATTGGTATAACAGGTTGAATTCTTGTGCGCGAACTATTAAAAACCTGAAATGCTCTGATATAAAATTTATGATGAATGATTGTATTTTAAATCAAATTGTTGATCTTATTTCTTAACAAAAAATCAATTCTATGTGATTATATTTGGTACGTTAAATAGTACTTACGCGAAAACTCAAGTGGCAGATAAGAAAGCTTCATTTTTGAGGCTTTCGAAGCTCGAAAAATGAGAGTTTACTGTCGTAAATGATCATTTTGAGAGCAATAGTTACGAAAAAAATGGAGTTTTCTTGCTGACACTAAATAAGAAAAGAGTATTATTTTGAGATAGAGTATTTCAATATAAAAGAGATAGTAAATGAAACGTAAAATTGGGATAGCATTATCAGGTGGTGGTTTTCGAGCTGCTGCTTTTCATTTAGGTGTATTGCAAAAACTTAAGGAACTTGAAATACTTAATGAAGTTGATATAATATCTACCGTATCCGGAGGGTCAATTTTTGGTGCTTTTTATGCTTTGAATAAAGATGATTTTGATTTGTTTGAAAAGAATTTAAGGATTGGGTTAAAAAAGAGTATGTTGACATCTTCCTATTGTTTGGCTACAATAGAAGGGCTTGTAATTCTATCAATTCCTTTATTTTTAGCGTATTGGGGTTGGTATTATTTGTTCTTCTATTTACCAATTCTTGTTTTGTTTTTAAAGTTTCAGTTTAATGTTCTTCCGTTTAGTAAACTAATAGAAAAACGTTATCAAAAATTGTTTTATAAGCATTATAAGCTGAAGGATTTACCCAATAAACCTTTACTGGCCATTAATTCTACTAATGTTGAAACAGGACGTCCATTTACTTTTTCTAAAGAAAAAATGGGAGATTCCATTTATGAATTTCCTGATACACGTAAGAAAAAAATTACATTTAAACACGATAACTTTCCTATAAGCAGGGCAGTAATGGCCTCTTCTTGCGTGCCCTTTGCTTTTACCCCAATTAAAATAGATAAAAAGTATTTTAAAAATATAGAACACTATAAGTTGATTGATCCAACTTTAATTGATGGCGGAGTCTATGATAATCAAGGAGTTCATAAATTATCACACTTTGGTTCCACTTATGAGTGTGATTCGATAATTGTTAGTGATGCAGGAACCGGTTTTAAACCTATAACAAAAATGAATAATACAGTAATGCTATTAATGCAAACAAGTGAATTGTTTATGAACAGAATCAAGAATGTTCAGTTTATTAATAATGTAATTCTGAATAAATATTTAGGAAAGAAAAATGTTGCTTATCTATCTCTTACATATGATACAGAATCATGTTTTGAATATTTTGCAGATTATGCTAAAGGAGATAAGTTATTGAACACAGTATTGGAATCACATGGTTTAACAAAGAATGATATTTCAATAATGAATAAAAAAGAATTAATTCAATATATGAAAGAAAGGATTAATTTTTCAGCATTAGAGTCCAGGTTTCCAAATAAAGAAATGATTTCTGTTGCTCGTGCTGTTGGAACAAATTTAACGGCTTTAACAGACAGGCAGATTGATGCACTGGTTTCTGTGGCAAGTGCATTAACTGAATTACAAGTTAAGTTATATTGTCCTGAATTAATAAAGAAGATTAAGAATTAATTTAATAATTTAAACACATTGAGTTATGATTGAATACCAGAATTTATCTGAGATCGAAAATAGGGGAAAGGTGGAATATCAACCTTTATCTCAGCGACTGGTTATAGGTGCGCTCAAATTATTTGCTCCAACAAGTGCGACAACATTAAAACTTGAATTTTACGATAAGTTTTTCAATTATTTAAGAATTATCGCTTTATATATTGTTTATAATAATGATGAGAAAAATTTATTGCGCGAAATTCCTGGAGATAGAAATGAAAAAATACTTTTTGATTTCCTTATTCATTTTAACATAATAGAGTCTGTATCATTTGGCTATAAGATACGGGAGTGTATAGTGATACAAAATTCTAATGATATTCGACTGCTTAAAAATATAATTGAAGGTGAAAAATTTCAGGAATTTAAGGGTAAGGTATTGAATGAGTGGGCAAAAGATTTTTATTTTGTTCGTGAAATTATTCAAAAGTACAGGAATCCGGATTACAAATTTGAAAGGGTTTTAAATAAAATGGCATGGGAACGTTTAATGGTAAATGGTCAACTTGACTATGAAGTACGACTAAGTGAAACACTGTTCGAATTACATGCATTAAAGACAGGCCAAAAAATTATCTCTCCATTTGATGAAAGTTATTATACTGAATCAGGTAGGAATGCATTTGAAAATTTTACCCGTAGAAAATTCATTAAAGTAATAAAGGATCTTACTAACCAAATCACAAAACCTAAATTTCTGGATATAGGGTGCGGTTACGGTAATTATATAAAGGCGGTTTCCGAATCGAATAAAGAAGCTATTGTTCATGGGGTAGAGCTTCAAAAAAGTGTTTACAAAGAAGTGAAAAACACATTTGAGAACAATGATAAGGTAGGTATCTTTAATACAAATATTTTCGATTTTGATGAAGGAGTGAAATATGATATGGTATTATTGAATTATGTACTATTCTATTTTACATCAGAAGAAAAACAACAACTAATTCAGAAAATTAAATCGATATTAGCTCCCGGAGGTACAATATTAATATGTCAGTATTATGCAGGAATTGAACCATTAAAATACAAATTAGCCATACTACAGGGAGAATTAAATATCTCAAAAAAAATGGAGATGTTTGTTGGCAATAAAATTCTTTATGCGAATGCATTATGGAATCAATCGGCAAGTACCTTTGCAGAAGCGGAAGATTGGTCGTTATTTAATGAGATACTAAGTGGCGAAGGATTTAAAGTAGAATCAATAACTCATGCCGATAAGTTTTACTATTCACTGTTTGTTGCCATAAAAGCTATGGATTGATATTCATGATATTTCTATTTCATTTAAAAAAGCGGTTAAAACAAAAAGGGAAGAGTTTTTACTCTTCCCTTTTAAGTGTTATATATCTTCCTCTCAAAATGTATTGTTACTAATGAAGAGTAAGTAGCTGATTAGTTTATAGGATCTGGACCATCTTCATCTGTATTAACAACATCATTCGGATCAACAGGATCTAGATTAGTGTCATAATCCGTACTGATTTTAGCTACAAAATTGTTTAATGCATCAAAGAATCTTGGTATTTTATTGTTAATAAATGATTCAATAGAAATCTTAGATTCATTTGCAAATATCAATCTAAAATCCATATAGTAATCAGTATACGTATATACAGTTCCATCATATTGTTCAAAGTCTGCAACTTTAACAGGCTCAATAATAAAAAAAGGCTATGTTCTTTGTTATGAAGACAACCTTAAAATCCTATTTTATTATAATTTTTCTTTCAACAGTATTCTCCTTATTGTATAGTTTCAATATATAAATTCCTTGAGGCAAATTCTCCAAACATATATATTTCTTTTCTATATTTTCAAGGATACTTGCGTAAACAATTTTTCCATTTAAATTATACAACTGTAAAAAGGTAAACTCAGAAATTCCTTCGATTGTAAATTTTCCATTATTAGGATTAGGAAAAATATTTAATTGTTTATCTGTATTGTTATTTGACGTTAAATTATTTCCACTTTTTAGTATTGATAAATTATTCTTAGTAAGTACAGGTTTTTCAATACTTGAAAACATTCCTTCAACATAAAATTTTAATTCAGTTGTATTATTTTTTTCATTAATTTCATTTATATTTCCATTCCAACCTACTGATTTATCAACATAAGCAATCAATTTATGTGTACCATTAATATTTCCAATAGAAATTGATCTGTTAATTGTTATGCTTTCATTAGGTTTTAGACTTGGCACGGATATATTTGCCTCAAGGTCAGATAGTACAGGAGTATTTGTATCTGATACAAAGAGAGAAATACTTGAAGATGGTGATATAGCATCACCTATATTTTTACAAATAATTTCAACTTCATTATTTGAATTATAAGGAACTTTTGGCATTTCCCCTGATATATCAGCATTTTTTATTTTTAATCCTTCAAGAGTAAGGTCACATTTAGGAGCCTCAATTAAATTAATTCTTGTTGCTCTTTCATTATTATTTCTTGTAATTTCTCTTAATTTTAATATAGTGTTTTCATCTGGTTGATATTCAGTTATTACTAATTCTAAATAATGTTCTCCTAAAGTAACTTTATTAGGGATTGTAATGCCTAAAAAACTATCATATTGTTTGTTAATATCAATATTTTCAATTGTCATTTTGCTTAGTAATATTTCATGGTCTCCTTGGGACGAGGATAAGTATAATTCTAAGTTAAATTTTCCAGAAGAAAACTCTCCAGTATTTATAATGCTAAAAAATACTAATCGTTCTTCTCCAGGAATAAAATTTGTTGATCCAATGTTTAAGCTTTTAACAGATAAATCACAATATGGCATTGTTGTTGAAATATAAGTATAGGTAGATTTTCTTGTTCTACCAGCATAACTGAATATTCTAAAACTGGTTTTTCCTTGTGAAGTTTCTGCTGAACAATATACATTGTTTGCATTAATTATATTAGAATTTACATTATAATATTGAGCTGGTATTTTAATTATTGTTTTATAGCCCCAAAGCCATCTTTTTTGTTGAATTTCATGTCATTGTTCTCCTAATGAATTATCTTCCCATTGAAAATTTGCATGGGATGGTGAAATTGGTGTTACTTTGAACTCTGTTGGTGCAACTAATATTTGACTAAATGAGTTTAATCTTGCGATTAGAAAAAAGGATAAAAAAAATAATAATTTTAATTTCATAATTTAATTAGTTATAGTTAAATGTTATTAAATATTAATATAATATTTCGCAAATATAAAAAATAATATTGAGTATATAAAAGTATATGTTGTTTTAATTGTACAAAAATATGTTAATTAATGCAAATATTGCTAATGATTATGAAGGAGTTAATAATTATCGAATGCCTGTTTATCATCGACTTGATTTATCTTTAAATTACCGTTTAAAATCCAACTTATTTAAAGAATCAACATTGAATTTTTCTCTGATTAACGTATTAAACAGGAGTAATCCCTACTTTATTTATTATAGCATAGATGAAGGTGAAGGAAATTATGATCTATCCGTAAAAGCACGTCAGGTATCTTTGTTTCCAATATTACCTTCATTAAGTTGGAACTTTAAATTTTAAAAATGGATAAATTATTAATGTGGATATTAGCAAATATTCTTTTTTTATCATGTACGAAAGAGGTTGAAGTTGTACAACCTTATTACGAACCTAAAATTGTAGTTGATGGTTGGATTGCCAATAATGACTACGCAAATGTGATTTTGACGTATAGCTCGCCTTTTTTAACAGATTATGATTCCGTTTCAATTCGTAATACCTTTTTAAATTATGCCAAAGTTACACTTACAAATTCCAAAGGAAATTCTGAGATCCTAACATTGAAATGAAAGGGGAGATTGGTGTTCAGTATCATTTACTTATTGAGGCAGATGGCAAAATAGTTGAAAGTACTACCAGTATTCCAGAATTGCCTGTGATTAATAAAATATCACCTGTCTATCTTTCTGATACCACTATGCAAATAGATGTACAGATCGAAAATATAAATGCAGAACCAAAATTCTATTTTGCCGAGATAAAAATAAAGGGGGTTGATACAAATTTTCACCCTTCATCTTTTCCATTATATAAATCGAATGGGGAAAGTAGTGATTTATTGAAATATAGAATATACAGCAGTGATCAGCCTGATCCTCTGGGACTTTATGAGAAAGATAGTTTACGAATTATACCTGAATTTGAATTTTACCACATAGACACCATTTTTCTTAAATTTTCAGCTATTGATTTGGAGGCATTTAGCCTACTAACTGATATTAATTTAGATAATTTGAATAGCGGGAATCCTTTTTCTTTTATTAATAAAAAAACAACTACAAATATCATTGGAGGTATTGGTAGGTGGACGGGGAAGGCAACACGCAATTATATAGTATATCAGCAATAGAATTAAGCATTCTAAATAATGGAAATAAGCTATTTTAAAACAAATAGTTCATTAATACATACACTCCAGAATTACCATCATCTTTATAAGCCGCTTTTCCATAATCTACAGAAACAATAAAGTTTTCGTTGAGTGCAAATTTAAAACCGGAACCAAAACTGTAATGCATTCTTTCGTTTTGTGTTCTTACATAATTTTCTTTTTCTGTATCAGGGATATTCTGAATGTTTATTTTGTAATACTGGGTCACTCTGCCCATATCAATAAAAGTATTATTAGCTATATAAAAGTTTTGTTTAAACAATTTACCTTGGAGAAACTTCCAACGAAATTCAAAATTTCCATAAGCAACTCCTTCACCAACAATACGGTTTCTTTTTATTCCCCTTAAAGTTTTTCCACCACCTAAGCCCTGTGAGGTAGCAGAGGTTAAAGTAGAAGAAAGTAAGTGTGGCAATAAGTAGAATGGAATTTTACCAGATAATCTATTCTGAAAACTCAATCGGTAAGCAAATGTTAACTTATTAGGTAATATGCTGATATATTGTCGGTGGATCAATGCTATTTGTGAGTAATGATTAGGTTGAGATGATAAAAAATCAGGAGCAAAACTGAATAAGCATTCTGTCCATACACCTTTTGATGGATTGGCTTCTGTATTGCGGCTGTCGTAACCAATACCTAGTTTAAGGTAGGTATTATTCCCACCATTCTTTTCATCATCAGAAATAAAACCCCAGTTTGAATATAAGTCATATAATCCATCAATATCCGGTAATTTATCATTTTTACTTAAATGTTTATTTAAAGGATTAATTTTTGTAGAACCAATTAAAGTGTGAAAGAAGGTTCCACCTGCAATCCATTGTAAATTTTTATTTTCATTAAATAGATTCCCTTTAAAGTTG
>JBNKGY010000224.1:0-7091 GCA_050290065.1 Marinilabiliaceae bacterium | reverse complement strand
TACAATAAACAATGGGTTTTGTCCCGGATTATACCCTCCCTGGTTGGCAGTTTCGTTTGAGTTGATGGTGCTTGGACCACGAACTCTAATGTTAAATCCACCAGATCCCGGCTTATTATCAGTACGCTGAATTACAACACCTGCAGTTTGACCTTCTAAAGCTGAGATTGCATCCACTTTATTGGCTTGTTCCAGATCTCTGGCACCAATAGAAGATACAGATCCTGTTAAGTCACTTTTCTTTACAGTACCATATCCCACTGCCACAACTTCGTCTAAACCTATTACACTTGGTTTTAATTGTACTTTATATGTAGACGTGGTTCCGTCTAAAATAACTTCGTACGAGTCATATCCTACAAATGAGAATTCCAGTACTTTTGCTTCTGAAGAAACGGTTAATATAAAATGACCATCTATATCAGTTATTGTACCGTTAGTTGTACCCTTTACTACGACAGAAACACCGGGCATTGTGTTTCCCTGATCATCCAATACTGTTCCGGACAAATTAATATTTTGCCCCCATGTATTAAATGAATAGCCAATTAAAAAGGCTAACATAACTAATTTTAAAGTGATTCTTTTCATGGATCTTCATTTAGATTAATTAAATCATTCTAAACAAATTTACATTTGATAACACTTTTTTAACCTAGACGATTTACCCAAAGAGCTAGACAATTCATTCACACCACATATTATACACTATAACAACTACTTACAAACACCACTTCAAAATGATTTTGATTGATTTTTTCAAATAGTGAATGAAAATTACATTCTTGACAACCCCAATAACAGACTTTTGATCGTCAATTGAACATTAAACCCGAAATATTCTATTACGAGCATAAATTACTACTAATCAAGCCTCATGCTAACTTGTTTCAATTCACTATAGCGGTGCTATGTCTCTTTTGAACAAGATATTGATTGATTGCAATTTTAACTCTCATAGCGAAACCCTAATGCACAATTCCATCTAACTAATTTGCATTACACATATATCAATTAGTTAGAATTTGATTTTACAGTATAAAACTGTCTTAGGAATTCGGGTTAAACTCTGTAAGAAAAGATGAGAGGGTACTATTAATATTAGAAAGTCTAATACATATCCGGGTTTAATGCCATTATAAAACGGTTTACCCCAGACTAAAAGCTTCGGTTATAAAACGCAATACACAAAGGATTTTACCACCGGCACTAACAACAGGATTGTTATTGTAATTCTAATACTGGCATTAAATTACGAACGGTTCCGGTTTTTAAGTCTATTTGAAAATGATCGGAAAGCTCACTATGTAATAAGTGATTGAATATTTTTGAGAATAAATAGAAATTGTGCTCAGGACTTCCTTTTTCTGCTGACTGAAGATTTTTGTTTTTTATTGCCAGATTTATAATAGATTGGTACTGATTCAATCTTTCTAAACCTATGTCTGCAAAGGCTAACTGATCGGCATTTTTAATACGATAAAAATCATAAATCATATCAAATCCGCTCCAGTCTTTACACTTTAACGAATCCAGACTGTTGCTACCTGCAAATTTTAAAAGTTTGTTACCATTGGTATGTAACATAAAGTCCTTAAAGTTTTGAGGCCAGTCTTTTTCTAAGAAACGTAACCGTACTAATTCTTTTAAATGCCAGCTGATGAATTCATCATATGTGCCAGACTTTAATATTTCTTTGTTCCAGGTATTATTAACTCCTGACCTTTGCAGATTATCATATTCGTTCTCGTACAAAGGGAATAATTCATTAAATCCGGAAACCGAATCCAATCTAACCGTTTCTACTTCCATTAATTCAGGAGTTTTAATAGTTAACAATTTGTATGCGGCCGGGTACCCTGCAAGCGATGGAATTTGCACATTAACAAGGAGAGAACCGTTTTCATATTCTCTTACTCCTGTATCATTCATATGCATATGTCCGCCAAAATGAAGTTGAATACCCAACTTTGCAAATAGCTCAGCAATATCCTCATCAGGAACTCTGTGTAATTGCATCTTTTGGTCTCCAAATAATGTTTTCATATCTATCGAAGCTCCGTCATTAAAATCAACCATTGGGTAATGACTAAAGGCGACAACCTTTTTATTTAACCTCTTTGATTCTTTCATCACTTTCTTTACCCATGTGATGAGGTGTTGCTTGTGCTTAATGATATTTGAATATTCACCGCCACTTTTTAGTTTGGCTTTGGTTAGGTTTTGCTTATCCTTTGCTGCATGTTGAAATACATTTCCGTCCAGAGCCAAAAGCCATAAACCGTCAATAGGTTCTACCAAATAGCTTACATCTGGAATTTTAATGGTATCATCATCTAAAGAATAATAACGATGATCGATGCCTGATTTCGCCCGGGCTATTTGATAACTGTACTCATTATAACTATAGTTGGAAAACGGTGTTTCCCAGTAACGATAGTATTTTTGAGGATAAAAGCCACAATTCTCCAGTTTTTCCACAATTTGCTGGTATCCCATTTTACAGATATCTTTTGTAATAACTACCGGATTCGCATCAGGCCATTGCGGAGTATACATATCCTCTTTACTCATGATAGCCTGGTTTTTACCACCTTCTCCCAAAAAGTCAGTTTTGCCAGCATCTAAACTAAACGGAGCTACAGGATCATGATTCCCAGTGATGGCAAAAAACTGAATACCACATTTATGGGTGTAACGATCTAGTATATGTTTTAAGCCCCTGACGTTATATGGTTGCCCATCATCACTAAAATCGCCGGGAAGTACAACGTATTTGATATTTCGTTTTACCACATCGTCTAATGCTGCAAGAAAAGCAAAGTAATTTTCATTAAAGATGCGTGTGGAATGAAGCTGAGATTTCATGGTTCGGATAAGGACATATTTTCCATTTCCCGGATTCTTTACACCTTTATAATCACTATCCTCAAATTCACCGTAAATATTACTTAAATGAACATCAGAAATAAATGCTATTTGAATATTGTTTTTCTGTTCAACTTCAATCTTACATGAAGTAAATAAGATAATTAAGAGGTAGAATACTAGATAATTATTTAGTCGTAACATGTTTTTTTATTTAAAAAAGGATCCAGCTGTTTCTACTGAATCCATTTCTACTTAAATTAATTTCATATCATTTTTTAATAACAGCATATGTATAAAACAGTGAATAGTATTAATAAGTTTTAAAGACCTGTGCAACAGGCTGAATCACAAATTCAAATTCGTAATCCTGATATTGAATTCTATATTCTCTGATAGGAACTGCCTCCCAGCTGTTTGTACATCCTAACCCCAATTGTTTTTGATCGATACAAATGCTCACAAAATCACTTTCTTCAACCGTTGGAAAATGTCTTTGGTCTTTTTCCTTTCCATCATCCAGTGACTCAACTGTATAATTAAGTGCTGAGATAGAAAATGCATTATCAGATTGAAAACACAAACCAGATCCTGTGTGATCCAATTGTTTCCACCATCTTACATCTGATTTGGTACCTGTTTCCTGTGGTCTGATATAGGCATATGGCTGCTCTTCAACTTTTTGATCATATAAACCAATAAACTCTGAACTCTTCCTGTCAATATAATTTTCACCTGGGCCACGGCCGTAGTAGGTAATAAATTGGTAATCTTTTGGTACCTCCAGCTTCATACCAAAACGGAATAGCTCTGACGCCTTTGCATCTTCACCTGCATGTAATTGCTGTTTTACTTTTATTACTCCATTGTTAGTAATCTGATAGGTTAAAATTAACTGAGCCGAGACCTCAGGCATATCATATTCTGCAATAACTTCGGCTAAACCGTCTTTATTAAGTTTACCTTCCAGCTTTTTTAGGTCTAATTTTGGATTTTTCCAAACTGCATAGATATGCTGTAGTTTAGCTCCAAAGTCATTATCAGTTGGTGCTCTCCAGAAATTAGGTGTTAATGCTGATCCTTTCAGGATAATATCTTGTCCTTCTTGTATATATCTGCATAAGAAACCAGAGTGACGATTAAAATCAATCTGGAAATCTTCTCCTTTTACCAACAGATAGTTTACATCGCTTTCAACAACTTCCGGAGTCTTCACTTTTTGATTGACCTCAACTTTATTAGATACCTGAAGATCTGTAAACTCGTAATCCTTAACTACCAACTGTTGGCGGGAAAGTGCAGTACCTGCCGGAACTAGTTCCTTTTGTTCTTTGAGTTTATAGGCTACGTTTACAAATACTTCATTGGCCTTACTGTTTTCAGGTAATTGCAATCCCAATTTAACTGTCGCTTTCTGCTGAGGAGCCACATTTAAATCTTGCACAATTCCTGTTTTCATTACTTTTCCATCCGCAACCAACTGCCATTCCAAATAAAAATCGGACAAATCCTTAAAGAAATACTCATTATAAATCTCCACTTCACCGTTTTTCAGGTCTAATGGTGTAGTCCAAATCGATTGGTAATAGAAGCCTACCTCGTAATAATGCGGATTTGGTTTTCTGTCTGGACTGATTAATCCATTGTCTAAAAAGTTATTATCAGAAGCATCGTATGGATTGAAATCACCACCGTACGCATAGATAGGCGTTCCATCTTCAGTTTTCCAGTGGATAGATTGATCTACAAAATCCCAGATAAAACCTCCCTGGTATAAAGGATACTTACGAATTAAGTCCCAATACTCTTTAAATCCGCCCATTGAGTTACCCATTGCATGAGCATATTCGCATTGGATAAGAGGTTTTGTTTTGTCTGTAGCCTTACCATAATCATCACATCGTTTATAGTCATAATACATGGGACAAAAAATATCTGTATATTCATTTTGTCGGGCCTGCTCATATTGTACCAAACGCGATTTGTCATAGGACTTAATCCACTTGTAACATTCCTCGAAATTTTTTCCAAAACCAGCCTCATTACCCATTGACCATATAATTACTGCCGGATGGTTATAATTACGCAAAACATTGAGTTGGTTTCTTTCAAGGTGAGCCTTTTGATAAAGTGCATTTTTAGCCAAAGTGGCGTCACCATAACCCATTCCGTGAGACTCAACATTTGCCTCCGCCACCATATAAATACCATATTCATCACATAACTGGTACCATAAACTATTATCAGGATAGTGGCAGGTTCTCACCGCGTTCACGTTGAATTTCTTCATCATCAGGATGTCCTGAATCATTCTTTCCTTAGAAACCACGTATCCGCCATCCGGATCTAACTCATGCCTGTTAACTCCTTTAATCAAAATGGCTTTACCATTAACACAAAGCTGATTGTTTATCATCTCCACTTTACGAAAACCCACTTTTAAAGGAATCACTTCCAACACTTTACTTCCTTGCTTTAGGGTGGCAGTTAACTGGTATAGATAAGGCGTTTCGGCAGTCCACTTTAATGGATTATCAACATTCAAACTTGCAGTAATATTTCCGGAACCTGACACTTCTTTCTCAGCTACCATGTTTCCTTCTTTATCGGTAAGCGCTAATTTTACATTGGCTTTTTCTGTCAATTCCAGGTTCACATTCAACGCTCCGTTTTTGTATTCTTTATCTAAATCAGGAGTTACCTTAATATCCTTAATATGGGTACGATTACGAGCATACAAATAACAATCGCGACCGACTCCAGAAAAACGCCAGAAATCCTGGTCTTCCAGATAAGAGCCGTCACACCAGCGAAATACCTGAAAAGCTATCAGATTTTTACCTGGTTTAAGATATTTAGTCAAATCAAATTCAGCCTCCAACTTGCTGTCCTCGCTGTATCCCACAAATTTTCCGTTGACGTACAATGAAATATTGGAAGTAACAGAGCCCATGTGCACATATATTGCCTTTCCTTTCCAATCAGAAGGAATATTTATTTCTTTACGGTAAGTACCCACATGATTTTTTTCTTCGGGTACTGTTGGAGGATTGTTTTTAAACTGACTTCTCCAGGCATAACCAATGTTAACATACAAAGGATCGCCATATCCATTTAGTTCCCAGACTCCTGGAACAGAAATCTGGTCCCATCCTTTATCATTGTAGCTAGGTTGATAAAAATCCGTAGGTCGTTCCCAGGCATGTTCAACCCAGTTAAAGTTCCAACGCCCATTTAAACTTAGAAAATTTTGTGATTTACATGGCTCACCACCTAATGCTAAACTCTCCGATTCATATGCAAAATACGTACTGTGCATATCGGCACGATTCACAGCATTCACTTTCGGATTTTGCCAATAGTCCTGAGCATAACTTAGAGAAAAAGCTAATAATAATATGAATAATAAAATTCCTTTTTTCATACTTGATAATTGATGTTTTTTCTTTAAACTAAATGATGTTAATTGTTAAAGATATGAATTACAGTTAATACAATAAATATTCAACCTTACGTTTTAATTCCATAAAATCCGTTGGTTTACAAATATTTTTCAATTGTATTGTAAATCGAACTCAATTTCCTTAGAAGCAAGTTATTTCCTTTTAAGGGAACACATAAAATAACAACTGGAATATTATCACCACGATGATATATTTATGTCTAAGGTAGGTTAATATTTCAGCTCCATTAAACTGTTCTTCAAAGTTAGGCATTGATCTATTTTAAAAATAGGATGAATCATTCAAATACATGGAAATATTAATCAAACTGATTGCTAACCCGTAATCGAATTAAACTTTTGGACTATGGTTGGTAAATAAACAATCCATATCTTTAGACACAAAATCGTTTAACAACTTTCGATCGAACCCCTTATTAAATGGAAGTGGATAAAGTAAATCCAAAATTTTTATCGAACTTAGGTTAATATATCAGACTAGCTTAGTTTCCAACCCAATCACATATATACCTCCATTGGAAAAAAGGCGGATTCAGGGAACGACACTCACTCCAATTTAAAACTAAACTATATTACAATACCTCTGAATATGAAAATCAAATTACTTCCAAATATAAGTATCCATGTCGGACCTCAATTCGCCTATTGGGTATCTACAAAATTTAAAGAATATGTTATACCAAACCAATATCCCAATGATATTAGCGTTATAATTTCATTCTATTAAATTTATACTGCGTCACAAAATATCGTCGTAACT
>JBNKGY010000223.1:0-7107 GCA_050290065.1 Marinilabiliaceae bacterium | reverse complement strand
TTTTAAGTGTAAAAAACTTTGACACATAAGCAATAATTTCATCAACCTTAAAGATCATGTCTCCGGTATATCCTACCTGACGCTCTTCTCCATTGACAAGGAGCTTAAAAGTTACATTTTGGATATCTTTAAATTTGGAAGCAGCAATAAAATTCTTCGAAATCGCAGCAGAACTATCAAATGCCTTTGCCCTTTCCCATGGCAAACCTTTTGATTTCAATGAGGACTGAAGATCTCTTGCCGTAAAATCAATCCCCATACCAATTTTATCATAATAACGATGGGCGAATTCTTTGCCTATATTCTTCCCTAATCGATTAATTTTAATAACCAATTCTGTTTCATAGTGAAAATCTTTTGCAAAATCCGGTATAAAAAAAGGTTGGTTATTCCTAAGCAATGCAGTATCCGGCTTTAAAAATATAACAGGTTCTGATGGAATTTCATTGTTAAGTTCCTCAGCGTGTTTTGTATAATTTCTTCCAATACAAATTATTTTCATTCGTATTAAATTATTAAAAATAAACTATTGATTAACGCTTCAATAACAACAAACATGGTAAATAACTCTATTTGGCATTGAAACTACGTAGCTTGATATTTGTAAACACTTTTTTAGTATACAAAGGGAAATCACCTTGCATAATCCAACCATAGTATCCAGGATCGGTAACTAATACATCCTTCACTTTTCTTCCCTTATGCTTTCCAAAATTAATGCACTCATCCCCTTCTTCATCAAATACTAATCGACCAGCAAAATCGGCATGTTTTGTATGTGAAGAAAACTCTGAAAGAAACTCTATATCATTTTTTAAGTCAGAATATCTGTCTAATTGAGCCAATAAAACTTCATATGTGGCTCTTGTATCTGCTTCAGCACTATGTGCATTGTTTAAATCTTTGTCGCAATAAAATTTATAAGCAGCTTCAAGAGTCCTTTTTTCTTTTTTATGAAAGATAGTTTGAACGTCAACGAATTTTCTTTTCTTCATATCGATTTCAACACCTGCCCTCATAAACTCTTCTGCTAATAAAGGAATATCAAATTTATTAGAGTTGTATCCTCCCAGATCACAACCCTCAATAAATTTTGCAACTTTCTTTGCTATTACTTTAAATGTTGGAGCATCTTTCACATCCTCATCATAAAACCCATGAATCTCTGACGTTTTTTTAGGTATATGCATTTCTGGATTTACAATATATCTCTGAGTTTCTTCTGATCCGTCAAGATTAATTTTTATTGCAGCCAATTCAACTATTCTATCTGTTGCCACATTAATACCAGTTGTTTCCAGATCAAGAAATACTATTGGATTTTTTAAACTAAGTTTCATTCAATGAATATTTATTATTTTGGGACAATGCAAAAACACCTATAATTAAAGTGTTCAACACAAAAAACATCCCCTATAGTTATATTTTTTCGACTTACTATTTTATGCAACCTCAACTTTTGGCACGAATCACAAACATAACAGGTTTTTATGAATTACTTTTAAAACAATGAAAAAAATAAGTGATTTTAAAGTCATAAAATTGTCTTTATATTTCTATTCTCTGGATTTTATTTGAGTTTCTTTAGGAATTATAAAAACTCTGTTTTCAGGAATATTTTCAAAAGACATTTCTGGTATTGTTATATAATCTGAATATTTAACCTTTAAATTATTTAGAAAAGTCAACTTATATATTCCGGGTTCAATTGCCATTACGAATTTCGCAGAATCATAAGAACATGTATACGATCCTATTTTTTTATTTGAAACAGAATCTGATAATTCCACTATGATTTCATAAGGTGGAACAATATTACCGGTATCAGTTTGTAGTTCAACGCTACACTTTAGGATGGTATTTGAGGCTGGTTTTTCATTAAACACAACTTTATAAATATCTCGTTCACCATGACCTTCTGGTTGTATGGATGATATATAGGCATATCTAGAATTATGAGTAAATCCAATATTATAGTTATCGTTTGTATCGTTTATTGGATATCCAAGGTTCACAGGATTGCCCCATTCCTTATCTACATCATTCCAATCTGAATAAAACAGATCATATCCTCCAATAGAATTTTCCCCATTCGATGAAAAATACAATCGTTTTCCATTATTTGATAATACCGGAAAATTCTCGTCATATTTACTATTAACAAATCCAGGAATTGGTCGCGGCAAACCAAATTTTCCATTAGGTAATTTTAATGCATAGTATATATCTGTATCTCCATTTTCATTTTCAGAAACATAATAGAGCGTATCCTTTGTTTGTGTTAACCACACCCCATACTCTCCTCCTTTTTGGTCAATAGGATTGCCGAATGGATGTAATTCTGAAAATCTATAACCTCCTTCGTATTCTGAGTAGCCAATCTGTTCCTGTCGCCCCTGATTATGAAATACAAATAAATCAGAACCATCGGGAGTATATCCAGCAACGATTTCATCAAAACCAGAATTCACTGCATAGCCAATTGATTTACCTTTACTCCATTCATCTTTTTCCCGTAATGAAAAATTTACATTATAGTAATTGGCTCCAATATTTGAATGATAACGTTTATTACTTGAATAAACTAATTTATCTTCTTTGGACGTGACAAATGGATTAATTTCACTTTTATTCGTATTAATCTGTTTTCCTAAATTAATAAGCTTCACATCCAGAGGATTTACGATATGAGCTTTTGCATTTAATATCCAATTCAAATATTTTTGAGCTGTTTTATATTCATCACTTTCTGATTTTGATTGAATTTGAACCCATTCTAACTCCTTTGAAGCACGGTTAAAAAATCTACCATAAAACAAGGCCATTCCATATTTTAAGACTGTCTCAGGAGTTCTTTCTTTTACTATTACTCTTTCGGCATACTGAATAGCCTGAGACCGCATCATATTAGAATTCAAATAACTATCTGTAATCTTTTTTAACAACTGAATATTATTAGGTTTCTTCCTCAATTCACGCTTGTATGCTTTTATTGCCCTATCATAGGTTCTTACTTTATAATAATAATCACCGTTTTTATTTCTACTTTGAGCACTGATTTCCAATACATTCATCAGGAATGCAGATAATACTATTAGCAAAAGTCTTTTGTTCATCATCAAAATTCTATTTAACAGACAAATGGATTTATATCTTTTGTAATTCTATTTAAAAAATTTTCTCCTATTTGATTCTACAAGATCATAAATACAACACTTTGTTTGTCAATTAACAGAAGACTAATATACAATTGTTGATTTTATTTCTTGCATACTCTACGATCTATATTGAACATTTCCATTTATAAAATGTTTCAAACCTGCAAAATGATACAATATGAAAAGAAGAAATTTTATAAAAGTTGCAGGTGCTGGTTCTTTAGCAACAATAATAACACCAAGTCTTACGCATTGTATTCCTGCTAAAAAAACTAAATCATTTGAAGGACACATTTTTGAAAAACTCCCCTTCTCATACACCGATCTTGACCCCTACATTGATGCTGAAACAATGGAACTACATTACGATAAACATCACAGAGGGTATTTCAATAATTTTATTACGGAAATAAAGGGGTCTGAACTTGAGAAAACACCATTAAGAGATATTTTCAAAAATATAAATCAGTATTCTACCAGCATCAGAAATAATGGTGGTGGCTATTATAATCATACCATATTTTGGAATAATTTAAATCCGGATTCCGGAGAACCTAGTGCAGAATTGAGTATTGCTATTAATGAATCTTTTGGATCTATGGAGGCTTTTAAAGAGGCATTTTTCACAGAAGCAAAAACACAGTTTGGAAGTGGATGGGCTTGGTTAGTACTTGATGAAAACAAACACCTGAAAGTGGGTAATACTCCAAATCAAGACAACCCATTGATGCCGGTTAGTGATATCAATGGTATACCTTTAATTGCTCTTGATGTTTGGGAACACGCCTATTATTTAAACTACGAAAATAAAAAAGCAGACTATATTAATGCCTTTTGGAAGGTAATTAACTGGAAAGAGGTAAATATAAGATTTGAAGAAGCTTTAAATGGTGATTGGAAAGGTTAATATCACGTTTAAAAAAGACATTAAATATTTACATGCCAGAAGGATTGTCAGAAAATATGAGACAATTTCCTTCTGGCTTTTTTTATTTCCCTTTTTCCATATGTATTTTGTAAATTCGCACCAAAAGCAAATAAATGAGTAATTTTAAAGAAGATTTAATGAAAGTAAAGGCTTTTGCCTTTGATGTAGATGGCGTTTTATCAGCACAAATAATACCAATGCACCCAAGTGGTGAACCTATGAGAACGGCTAATATAAAGGATGGATTTGCTCTTCAGTTGGCTGTAAAACTGGGTTATCCGATAGCCATTATTACAGGAGGAAACACAGAAGCTGTAAAAAACAGATACGAAAATTTAGGTATTCAGGATATTTATATGTCTGCCTCAAAAAAAATGGTACAATTAAACGATTGGATGTCAAAAAGAAATTTAAGACCGGAAAACATCATGTATATGGGTGATGATTTACCAGATTATCCAGTAATGAAAGAAGTTGGAGTTCCTGTATGTCCGGCCGATGCTGTTGAAGAAATTAAATCTCTCTGTAAATATATAAGTCATAAAAATGGTGGAGAAGGATGTGCGAGAGATGTACTCGAACAAGTTTTAAGAGCGCATAAACAATGGGGACTAGATCACACCTGGTAATATTTAATATTATTTTGTAAAATGTTATTTCTATCTTCAACATATCCAAATTAATAAATATGCTTGCTCTTCTTCGTTTGATAAGGTTTAAAAATTTGCTAATAATAGCTTTATACCAAAGCCTGATTCGTTATGGGTTAATTATACCCATTTTAAATCATTATGGATACGAACCTTCACTTTCTCATTTTAGATTTGGCTTATTAGTACTAGCATCTGTATTACTGGCTGCCTCGGGATATGTTATTAATGACTATTTCGATATAAAAATTGACAGACTTAACCGACCTGATAAACTGATAATTGATAATAATATTAAACGTAGAGAAGCCATGTTTTTCCATGTAATACTTACATTCTGTGGTGTATTTATTGGTTTATTTTTATCCTATATTATTAGAAAAGAATCATGGGCATTAATGTTTATTCTTATACCTGTGTTTCTGTGGTACTACTCTACTACCTTCAAAAAACAAGGGTTTATTGGAAATCTGGTGGTATCAGGGTTAACAGCATTAGTCAGCATTGTAGTCGTTTCGCTTGAATTTGGCTACCTTGAAAGAATATACGGAAACTCAATTATTGATAGTGAAGTGTGTTCTGTAGCCTGGTTTTGGACATTAGGCTTTGCCTTTTTTGCCTTTATCACAAATTTAATAAGAGAAATTGCTAAAGACATGGAAGATGAATTTGGTGATAAAAAAGAGGGATGTCAAACATTACCCATTGTTATTGGAATAAAGTACAGTAAAGCACTCATTTTAATCATCACTTCTTTCACGGCTTTATCTATATGGGGAGCTTTTTTTTACATACCTGAACTGTACAATAGTAAATTAACACTTTATTATTTCATAGTACTTATAACCATACCTATAATTGTATCAACCTTTTTATTGATTAAAGCAAAAAAGCCTGCCTCCTATCATAATTTGAGTACTCTTTATAAGTACATTATGCTTTTAGGAATACTTTACATATTTATTGCCGGCCGTCTATTCTAATAAAACAATGAATTAAATTTTAAATGATATTTGATCACCTAAAAGATTATCAGATCATCCTGGCTTCCAAATCTCCACGGAGAGCCCAATTACTGCGAGATATAGGTATTTCTTTTGAAATTGGAAATAAGAACGATGTTGAAGAAATTTATCCTGAAAACTTGACTAATAATGAGATTGCAGTTTATTTAGCTGAACTAAAAGCATCTTCCTACAACGAGGACATAATAAACTCTAACAAATTGATTATTACTGCTGATACAATTGTTTGCACCGACACGGAAGTATTGGGTAAACCACAAGATAATAAAGAAGCCTTTCAAATGCTCCAATCACTTTCCGCAAAGGAGCATGCCGTAATTACTGGAGTCACAATAATGTCCAATGCTAAAAAAATATCATTTGCAGTTTCCACAAAAGTCTATTTCAAAAAACTCTCTTTACAGGAAATTAATTACTATATAGATACATATAAACCTTTAGACAAGGCTGGTGCATATGGAATTCAGGAATGGATTGGAATGACCGGAATAGAAAAAATTGAAGGTTCTTATTTTAATGTAGTTGGTTTACCTGTTCAAAGATTATACACTGAATTATTACAATTCTAGCTCCCATATAATCACCCCAACAAAAAAATAATAATGATGATGTATAGATATTTTACAATAGTTATACTATGTACTTTTACTTTAAATGCTGCTAAAGCAAATGAAGGAATGTGGATGCCAATCCTATTGAAAAAATACAATATTGAAGAAATGCAACAGATGGGATTTAAGCTTAGTGCTGAAGACATCTATAGCGTTAATAAAGCCAGCATGAAAGATGCTGTAATGAAATTTAGCAGTGGTTGTACCGGAGAGCTCATATCTGATAAGGGATTACTGATTACAAATTATCATTGTGGATATAAATACATTCAAAAACATAGTAGCATCAATCAGGATTATCTGACCAATGGCTTTTGGGCAATGGGAAATGCTGAGGAATTGATAAATCCGGATCTAGAAGTAACATTTTTAAAAAGAATGGAGGATGTTACAGCAAAGGTTCTTGAAGGCATTTCAGATAAAATGGATCCATATGAACAACAAACCATTATCGATAAAAACTCAGCAAAATTGATAACTGAAGCCATAAAAAACACTCATTATAATGCTGAAATTAAACCGTTTTTTCATGGAAACCAATACTTTTTATTTGTTAATGAAGTATTTAAAGATGTACGCTTAGTGGGCGCTCCTCCATATTCCATTGGAAAATTTGGTGGAAATACTGATAATTGGATGTGGCCCAGACACACCGGTGATTTTTCGTTATTTCGAATTTACGCCGGAAAAGATAATAAACCAGCCCCCTATTCAAAGGATAATGTTCCTTACAAA
>JBNKGY010000222.1:0-7126 GCA_050290065.1 Marinilabiliaceae bacterium | reverse complement strand
CAATGCTTTGCATAAAAACTGATGTCCAGCGCTAAATCATTCGAGATAACTCACTACCCCAGCAATTTTTATATTATATATCAACCTTTTATATTCATCTGTGGTCTAAAAAATTAATCGAATTCACGTTAATAATAAACTGATAATAATAATTTACGGTATTTTTATGATTTTTTGATACTTTTACGCCTCAATATTCAAAACAACTATGTCGCAAAAAACAGAGGAACAATTTGAACATGTAATTACAGTTTGCAAAGATATTTTTGTAAAAAAAATGCAGGACTATGGAACTGCATGGCGTATCTTACGTCCATCATCCATGACCGACCAAATATTCATTAAAGCCCAAAGAATCAGAAGTATTGAAACAAAAGGGACTTCAAAAATCGATGAAGATATTCGCTCAGAATTTATTGGAATAATCAATTACGCTTCGATGGCAATTATTCAATTAGACCTAGGAACCTCAGATTCACCTGAAATGAATAATGAAGAAGCATTAAAACTGTATTTAGACAATATTTATAAAGCAAAAAATCTAATGCTGGATAAAAACCATGATTATGATGAAGCGTGGAGAAGTATGCGTATTAGTTCCTTTACTGATTTAATACTAATGAAATTGCACCGAACTAAGCAAATTGAAGATAATCAAGGGAAAACAATAATATCCGAAGGTATAGATGCCAATTATCTGGATATGATTAACTATGCTATTTTCGCAATGATTCAGCTTGATTTCCCGGAAGAAATAAATACTGTAAAAGAATAATTTATTATTATGAATAAGCTATTATATACTTTAAGTAGGTTTATTATTGGACCATTATTTATATTCTCAGGTTTTGTGAAAGCAGTTGATCCTGTAGGTAGTTCCATAAAATTTGGAGAATACCTATTATCATTTCACATGGATGGCTTATCATTTATTGCAATGCCTTTGGCATTTATTATAGCTGCTTTAGAGTTTATTACCGGTATCCATTTATTACTTGGTATAAGGATTAAGTCATTTTCTCTAATCGCTCTCCTATTTATGAGTGTATTTACTCCATTAACATTGGGGATAGCAATTTTTAGTCCGGTAACCGATTGTGGATGTTTTGGAGATGCAATTAAACTTAGCAACTGGGAAACATTCTTCAAGAATTTATTTTTACTAATTCCTACCATTTATCTTTTTAAATTCCGTAAAGAATTTACGATTAAAATCAGTTCTTTAAAACAAACTGTTATTACTATAGTTTTTACAATTGGAATTCTTAGTATATCTCAGTATTCACTAAAACATCTTCCATTAATTGACTTCAGACCTTATAAGGTGGGTAATAATATTAATGAAGGTATGATTATTCCGGAAGGCGCAGAAGAACCGGAATACAAAACCACCTTTATTATGGAAAAGGATGGTAAACGTAAAGAGTTTACGCCTCAGGATTATCCCTATAATGATTCTACATGGATTTTTATTGACAGCAAAACAGAAGTACTTAGCGAAGGTTACAAACCACCAATTCATGATTTCTTATTAATTGATGAAAATGGTAACGATATCACTCATAATATTTTGAAGAAGAAAACACCAACTCTTTTTATTGTTTCACCCCATATTGATGAAGGAACATGGAGTAAGTGTTTAAGTAAATTATCTGAAGTTCAATTACCGTTGGCAGAACAAGGAATAAAAACCTATGTTTTAACCTCCTCTACGAATGAAAAAATTACAGGTTTTGAATATGGTACTCAGGCAGGATTTGATTATCTAACAGCTGATGAAACTATGCTTAAAACCATGATTCGATCAAATCCCGGCCTTGTATTATTACAAGATGGGAACATTATTGGCAAATGGCACTATAATGATATTCCTGAAGTAAAGGATTTTGAAAATCCTGCTTCATACGCCATTAAAGAATTAGTTGAAAAGCAGGAAAACCTAATCATATTATGGTTGGTTTTAGCAGGAATATTGTTTTCATCAATAATGATGATTAAAAGAAATAAATAAACATATCAATTATAAATTACAAACATTTTATTACGATGAGACAAAACATTGTTGCCGGAAACTGGAAAATGAACATGACCCTACAAGAAGGGGTTGAATTAGCAACTGAGTTAAACAACATTTTAGCAGACAAAACACCTAACTGTCAGGTTGTTGTTGGCGTACCTGCTACACACATCACTGAAGTAGTTAAAGCTGTAGATGCCACTAAAATTGGTGTTGCAGCACAAAACTGTGCTGATAAAGAGTCTGGTGCTTATACCGGAGAGATTTCTGCTTCAATGGTTAAGTCAACAGGAGCTGGATCTGTAATTCTTGGTCACTCTGAAAGAAGAGAGTATTACGGGGAAACAAATGCTATTCTTAAAGAAAAAACTGATTTGGCTTTGGCTAACGGTTTAACACCTATTTTCTGTATTGGTGAAGTATTGGCAGAAAGGGAAGCTAACAAGCAAAACGAAGTTGTAAAAACTCAAATCGAAGAAGCATTATTCCATCTTTCTGCTGATGAATTTGCTAAAATCGTTATTGCTTATGAACCTGTTTGGGCTATTGGTACTGGAAAAGTTGCTTCTCCTGAGCAAGCTCAAGAAATCCATGCTTATATTCGTTCTGTAATCGCCGATAAATATGGTGCAGAAGTTGCTGATAACACTTCTATCCTTTACGGTGGTAGCTGTAAGCCAGGAAATGCAAAAGAACTATTTGCTAATCCTGATGTTGATGGTGGTTTAATTGGTGGTGCTTCTTTAAAAGCTGAAGATTTTTACGGAATTATTGCTGCTTTTTAAGCATTAAATATTCTTGAAATAATCAAAAGACCGTCGTTAGACGGTCTTTTTTTATCTTTTAAAAAGCAATTTTCAAAATAAATGTTATTTAATAACCGCCATACTGATTTTAATATGGTAATTAATTCCATATTACATCGCTGTAAATACAATTATATTTATTTTGAGAGGCTTCATTAATGAATCGAGCATTAAGATTCAATTTTATATTGTATTCCCGAATTAATATTCATGGAAACAATTTAAAATTGAATTGATATGTAAGTTCTTTGTGATCATTGATAATAATTTAAACCTATGAATTACACAAAAGTATCTTTTACTATAAATCCCAACAGCTCAATAGCAAGGGATATACTTACTGCAGAATTAGCTCAATTTGATTTTGATAGTTTTGAGGAAACAAAAGAAGGCCTAAATGCATATATACCAACAAGCAGTTATAATGCAGACGACATCCGGAGCATACACCTAATAAATTCTGATGAATTCGATATTAGCTTTGAGAATGAGGAAATGCCCGAACAAAACTGGAATGAGACCTGGGAAAAACATTTCTTTAACCCTATTATCATTGATAATAGATGTATTGTCAGAAGTCCTTTTCACACAGATGTTCCAAAGGCTGAATACGACCTGTTAATCGAACCCAAAATGGCTTTTGGAACCGGACATCATGAAACCACCGGTTTAATGATAAAGCATATCTTAGATATAGATTTCAAAAATAAATCAGTTCTTGATATGGGATGCGGAACTGGAATTCTTGGGATACTATGTGCAAAAAAAGAAGCAAAAAATGTATTAGGAATTGACATTGAAGAATGGGCTTTTAATAATGCCAATGAAAATATTCAATTAAATAACGTTCAAAACATGCAGGTTCTTTGTGGGGATGCAACGTTACTTGGTGAAGAAAAGTACGACATCATTCTTGCCAACATTAACCGTAATATATTGCTTGATGACATTAAAAATTACGTATCAGTATTAAAAGACGGGGGTACTATTTTACTAAGTGGATTTTATAATAAAGATATAGATGTTATTGAACCTGAATGCATAAAAAACAACTTAAAAAAAATAGGCATTAAGGAAGATAACAATTGGGTAGCTATTGCGTATATCCATTCTAAAGAATAGCATTAACGATCATTAAGCCTATGAAATACTTTATACTGGTTATAATATTTTCTACACTTTCAATTAAGGGATATACTCAAACGAAAAACCATACTTTCTCCAATGATACAGAAGAGTTTATTCCTGCAATGGAAGAACTCTTCAAATCCATTGCAGATAAAAAATATGCCAAAACTTTTATTAGCGATTTAACTGAGTTTTGGTACAACCCGGAAGTTACTATTGAGGATAAAAACAATATTATTTCCACTTGTAACTTAATGGCTGCTAAACGAGCAAGACCGATTCCTGATTACGAAACCTATCTAACAGTAATTAAGGATTTCATATTATATGATATGTCTGGCAATAGCTATAATTCATGGAATAAAGCTATTACAGATTTAATTAAACAAAAAAGATACCCCCTACGTAAAGTAAATCAATTACTTAACACCACACACGAGCTAGTTACAAAAAATATCATATTCTCAACACCTTCAACAACATGGAAAACTAATAATAGGGAATGGGAATTGAGCTATGAAAAAGATCTTATTGCCACTTTTCCCCATTTAAAATTGACATGTTTCTCAAAAAATGACAGTATCCAGATATTTGATACAAAAGGAACATTTAATTATACATCTGAACAATGGCATGGTGAAAAAGGCAAAATCACCTGGGAAAGATCTGGTTTTTCATCAGATTCAGTTTATGCCTTATTTAATCAATATAGTATTCCCTTTAAAAATGCCTATTTTGAAATCGACACTGTAAAATTTTATAACTATATATATTTTAACCATCCCTTAAAAGGAGGTTTGAGGCATAAAGTTATGAATATAAACAATCCTGAATCTGCATCCTATCCACAATTCCTATCAACTCAGGAAAGGTTTAACTTAGATAATATTCATAAAAACATCAATTACGAAGGAGGTTTTGCACAAAATGGCTCAAAATTTTTAGGGGCCGGAACCCACGAAAATCCTGCTACTATAACCATTTTCAGGCATGATACATTATTTATCACTGCAAAATCTCAGTTTTTTGCTTTAAGGAAAGATCAAATATTGAGTACCGATACTGAAATTACCATTCAACTAGATACAGGGTTTATTTATCATCCCGGATTAATATTCAAATTAATGGCTGATGACAATGAATTGCATTTAATCAGAAGTGGAGAAGGTCTTGCGATTAGTCCTTATTTTAATACATTTCATAATGTTAGTATGGATATTGAGTTATTAAGTTGGAATCTGGACGAGGATTTTATGGATTTAAAAATGGTGTCAGGGGCAGCAGAAAATCATGGTTCTTTTGAATCATTAAGTTATTTCAGAGAGAGTTTTTATAATGAACTTCAGGGAATGGATGCCATTCATCCATTACAAGGAATAAAAAACTGCTCAAGAATGCATAAGAATAAAGCATTTACTGCCTACGAATATGCGCAAATGATTGGTTTACCGGAGTCGCAGGTAAGGCAGCAGTGTATACAACTATCTTTCTATGGATTTATTGGTTATAACGTAAATACTGATGAAATTGAAATTAGGCAAAGATTAAATGATTATCTGTTATTTCGACTGGGGAAAAAAGATTATGATGTGATTAGGTTTACATCAAATACACCAGGAAGAGTTGCTAATGCTAAAATTGATTTATTAAATTTCGATTTAAACATTAACGGCGTTAATTCTATATCAATATCTGATAATCAAAATGTTGTTTTCTTTCCTCGGGATGAAAAAATTCTGCTAAAAAGAAACCGAAATTTTGTATTTGATGGGATTATCAATGCTGGTATGCTTAATTTATATGGTGAAGGATTTAAATTTGATTACGATAAATTCCTGATCGATATGAGAAATATAGATTCCTTAAGAATGCAGGTTCAAACCGGCGATCTTGACTATTTTGGACACCCCAAATTAACTTATGTACAAAATGCCATTGAAAAACTATCAGGTACTCTGCAAATTGATGAACCTGATAATAAATCGGGTAAAGATTACTATAGTGAATACCCCATATTAAATAGTACAACAGAATCTTTTGTTTATTACGATAAGCCGGAAATTCAAAACGGCCTTTATGATAGGGAGAAATTCTATTTTAGACTAGACTCGTTTTCTATGGATAGTATCAGTAAACTATCAAGAAAAAACTTTGATTTTGCAGGAACATTTGTTTCGAATATCTTTCCAACTTTTAAGGAAAATCTGACAATTCAGAAAGATTATTCACTAGGTTTTGACCGAAGTACTCCAGAAGAAGGTTATGACATTTATGACCATAGAGCTAAATTTATCAGTAATATTGAATTAAGCAATAAAGGACTAAGAGGAAATGGAACCTTAAAATTCCTGACTACCACATCTAAATCTGAAAATTTTCTATTTCTGCCAGAAGAAGCTTCCGGACAAGCTTACGAATTTACTGTAGATAAAAGAGACGAAGGTGTTCAATACCCGGATGTTAGCGGTAAATACAACTATATTGCCTATTATCCATACAAGGATAAACTTGAATCGACAAGTCAGGAACAGGCATTCACTATGTTTAATCAGGAAGCCCAGCTTGAAGGAAAAATTAGTATAGGTAAATACGGTGCTCAAGGTAAAGGTACCGTATATATGGACAAAGCCAATATTAAATCGCCAGCAATGACATTTGGTGGACATACAATATTAGCAGACTCCTCTGATTTTAATCTTGTTGGCTCTGATATGGGTGATGTTTCCTTTAACACCACAAATCTGGTATCCAACATTGATTTTGTTACAAGACAAGGTAAATTCGCTTCCAAATCAGGTGGTAGCCTTGTTAACTTTACCGACAATCGATATATATCGTATATCAGTGAATTTTCATGGGATATGGATTTGAACGATATATTTATGGGAGCAAAAGGTTCTGAAGGTAACAGATTTGTGTCAACACACAGACGTCAGGATTCACTTGAATTTAAAGTTCCACTAGCTCGATACGATGTTGAAAACAAAGTTATCTATGCTGAGGAGGTGAAAAACATTAAAGTTGCAGATGCTGATATAAGATTGAAAAATGGTTTAGTTACGATCAAAGAAAATGCGGATATGTCGCCCCTAGACAGTGTATCAATTATCCTGGCTGATTCTGCATTTACTCATACTATTTATAATTCTCATGTGAAAATTGAAGGAAAATATAA
>JBNKGY010000221.1:0-7147 GCA_050290065.1 Marinilabiliaceae bacterium | reverse complement strand
ATTGCCGTCAGGTGTTGGAGGTCAGTTGATTGATGGTGATGTTTTTACGGATCCGGTGAGTGGGAAAAGCTATTTTTACTATGGAAATGGATTTATGGCGGTTGCTGAATTAAATGATGATATGATTTCTATCGATGAAAGTACTGTTAAGGTGCTTACTCCTTCAGGAGGTTCATTAAGCGATTATGCTTACCGCGAAGCTCCCTATGTGTTTTATAGAGATGGTTTGTATTATTTTATGTGGTCTGTTGATGATACGGGTTCTCCTAATTATCATGTTGCTTACGGTACATCTACTTCTCCAACCGGACCTGTTAATGTAGCAAGTTCTCCAATTGTTATTATTCAGGATGCTGCAAATGAATTATATGGTACAGCACATAATTCAGTTATTCAAATTCCGGGTAAGGATGAATGGTACATTGTTTATCATAGAATTAATAAGGACTATATTAATAATGAACCGGGTATTCATAGAGAAGTATGTATCGATCGGATGGAGTTTAATGAAAATGGCACTATTATTCAGGTTAAACCAACTCGTAAAGGAATTGAACCTGTTGTGTTAGATGGTGCATCAACAGCCATTAAAAAAAAAAGGAAAAAGAGGTAAGCAATAATGGAATTGTTATTTCCCGAAATATTTTTGATTTATCAGGGAGATTTGTAGGCAAAGATGTAAGTAAGTTAAAATATGGCATCTATATCGTTAAAGAAGTATATGATAATGGAGCTGAAGAAATCTACAAGTTTTTTTGTAGATTAAATAATTAAGTATTAACATTTTAGGTGTGAATAGGGCCGTCTTTCAATAGATAGCCCAATTTTTTGATTAATTCAATGGGCAACAGACTTCCTATTGCCTGTTGTGTGTTTCTGCAATTTAGACATATGTTTAATCACTACCTGATATATAGTTTCTCAGTAGTAAAATAGATTCGCCAGATCCGTAAAAAAATGCATGTAAAGCTTGCTTGAGCTATGCCGTGTATAGCAATAATCATGAAACAAATTGAGTTATAGCATTAGTTACGGAGATATTTTGTAACACAGTATAAATTGATTAGAATGAAATGATAACGCTAATATCATTGGGATAATGGTATGATATACACAGAATCATTAGTGTTTGGTTAAAATCGGAAATTAGTTTTCTTCACAGTTCTATGTGGTTTAAAATATCATTATATGACAGTTAATGATTAGGCTTACAGCCTGAATTTTTAAATATTATCGGTCAATAAAAAGCATGATTCCAAAGATGAAATCATGCTTTTTATTGCTTTATTAAGTAGGGAATTATTTCGTTACCAAATCATCTCCAACATATATATTAAAGTTCTTAATTCTGCCGGCAGCATTCTCATCCATTCTAGGTACATAGACAAAACCGGAAACATTGGTTTCTTCTCCCAGATCAATTACCAAACAATGTGGATAATCCGGTTTCAGACTACTCCAGTTGGTATGCCAATGGTTAAAAGTTTGTCCGTCAATGGCATTTTCAGCTATTCCATTTTCACCAATGGACTCCTCGCTGTTAACATAGGCGATAGTCCATTTCTGATGACTGATTGATTTTCCTTTAGCATCTAAAATATCCAGTTCTGCAATGGCTGCATATGGTTTACCATCTAATGAACTGGTTGGTTCAATGCAGAAATAGCGACCATTTGTGGTTTTGGCTAATTTTACTGTTTGTGACTCTCCTCCGGGTATAAAAGCAGATGATAGAACAGGTTTTTTGCCTTCAATATTCAGGTTTACTTTAGGTCGTTTGGTTCCGGAGAAATCGTTATTGGGCTTTAAATCATTTAATACTGGTTCTTTTATTCCTGAAACAACCATTTTATCCGGTCCTACAATATCCAGAATTAATATTTCATTTTTACCCTTCTTTAACCAGGGAGCAGGAAGGTACATAGTTTGTGTAGGACCAATGTTCCAATAACGACCTAAACAATGACCATTTACCCAAACAACACCTTTACCCCAGGTTGACACATCGAGGTAAGTATCACCCAATTTTTCTACTGTAAATGATCCTTTCCAAATACCTGGTTTTGTATTAGGTGTAGATGCTTCTTTAAAGTTTAATGATGACAACCAATTATCATTATAGTCAACATTAAATACTTTCCAGCCAGAAGGTTTAATTTCATTACCATCTGTCTCAAATTTAACAGGTGCATTTAAGCCTTTACGATCGTGTACTTCTTTTCCAAAGTTGATGCGCCCCATGGTATGCACAAAAATATCAATGGTAGCTTCTTTTTCACGAGCAGGAATGGTAACACTGTAGTTTCTACGGCGACGATCCATAATTCCCACTTCTTCACCATCCACATAAATCCACGCAAAATCGTTAGCTGCACCCACACTAAATGTACATTCCGGTCCGGAAGGTAGGGAAGTGCGATAAACCATACTTCCGCGAGACTGGTCATAAAATTCCATATTTCTGGCCTCATCTGATTTTACAGCTTCAGGTAAATTATCAAATAGAGGAGCAAAGCTTGATAAGGTAGCTTCCGAAAAAGTGGTAGAAGGCATTGGAGCCGGAGCCTCTGGTAATTCAGGTTCATTGGGCATCAGGTATTTCGAAATCAATTCACGAGTTTCAAAAAACTTAGGAGTTGTATTTCCAGCCTCACTGATTGGAGCCCCATAATCATAACTGGAGCAATCCGGTTTAAATGGTCGGTCTGCACCTCCCCAAAATCCGAAAGAAGTACCTCCATGAGCCATATAAATAGAAAAGGATGCACCCTCTTTTAGCATATACTCCATATCACGAAGGTAGGCGTCAGTGTTTCCAAATGTATGCGGAGTTCCCCAGGTATCAAACCATCCTGAATAAAATTCACCACACATCAGTGGACCTTCAGGAAGTATTTCCCGAAGTTTCTTAAATCCATCTTTAGGATCGGCACCAAAGTTAACCACAGGGAAAAGGTCATCACGATTTCCTCTTTTTAGGGTGTGTTTTGGATTGCAGGAAAATAATGGTACATCAAAGCCTCCATCTAAAACGGCCTGACGCATAATGCCCATATATTCTGCATCATCGGCATAAAAGCCATATTCATTTTCAACTTGTACCATTAGAATAGGTCCTCCTTGTGTTACTTGAAGAGGCCCTAAAACTCGTCCAACTTCTTTAAGATAACGCTGACAAGCTTCAACATATTTTGGATCTTTGGAGCGAAGTGCTATATCATCATTTTTTAGCAACCACCAGGGTAAACCACCCATTTCCCATTCGGCACAAGCATAAGGACCAGGTCGAAGAATCACCCAAAGACCTTCCTCCTGAGCTATTTTACAGAATTCAGCCACGTCAGCCTGTCCTTCCCAGGTGAATTCACCTGGAGTACGTTCGTGGTAATTCCAAAAAATATAGGCACAAACCGTATTCATACCCAGAGCTTTGGTCATTTGTAAACGATGACGCCAATATTCTTTGGGAACACGGGCAAAATGTAATTCGCCGCATCGGATTTGATAGGGTTGATCATCTAATAAAAAATCATTTTTCCCAATGTTAAAAGTGTGAGATGGCTTTTGATCCTGACATGATGTAGCAAAAGAAAGATACAGCATACATACTGCTAATGTTCCAATGAGTCGTAGATAGTTTGTTCGCATTTTGTTTAGAATATAATTTGTAATATTTCGGTTTCAATTTTTCGGAGATATACACTTTGCATAAAACAAACTTATGGATTATTAATATAAATTTTTAGCACTAATTTTTCAATAGATTATACTTTTTCTAAAAATGAGATCTTATGTTACATATTGATCGAGGTTTCTGTCAACTGAAAATCAGTATTATAGAATAGATTTATTTAAAATGACTAAAATGTACTGGTTGACGAATAATTGAAATAGAATTGTTTCAATTAATAAGTGGGGGGAACAAAAAGGTGTAGAAGTTACATCCTGCGCCTTTCATAAATGTATTTAATATTATTTATTGAATAGCAACTTTATCCACGAATAATTTTTTATTCGCAATCACTTGTAAAATATATTGTACACAATGTGATTAATAAAATCTACCAACCATTTCTATTTTATATCTGTTTGCTTTTGATTCAGAATTTTTATTTAAGAATGTGCATAATGGTACGTAGTGGTGAAATATTTTTTTGTCTATAAACTACCAAATGTTGTTAATAATTTACTAATTGTATGTATTTATATACGGATACATATGTTTTTGCACAGGTGTGATTTGTAGGGTACTGTTACGTTTTATTTTTATGGTGGTTTGTTATACATTCTAAATATCACCGATTGGAATAAATACATGAAGCTAAAATCATATATCAATGTCAACACCAAAAGTAAATTCTTTTAATGGAGCGGAATAGTTATTATCATAGTCATACAAATACCAAGGAGTGTTGAGTGAAATGGCAGGATCGGCAATGTTAAACAATCTATAGACAATACTTCTGGAGTTAAAATTGTAAATTCAGGACTCTTTCTGGTAATTTTTTTAATGATAATTCAGAAGTGTTCAGGAAGATTAAGCAAAGTAAAAATCTGGAATTGATAACTTACTTTTTCACAACCTTTTTGAATGAAAACAGACCCTTGTTATATATTTGAACAAGGTAGATGCCCGGTTTAAGTGACAGTAAATTAAATGATTGTGTTTTAGATTCGATGTTTTTTTGGTAACAAATGTGGCCTGAAGAATCATAAAAAGTAACATGACCTGTTTCAAGACCAGTAATAGTCAGCTGATTGTTAAACGGTATGGGGTAAATAGTGATATCATTTTCGTTATTAGCAATAGAAGCGGTTGTCGGATTAAATTGAGAATATATAAAGGAACCTTTTGATACATCTCTCCAATTTGAAAGAGAAGTACTCCATTCATATGCATCAATTGTCATCATCATGGTATTAAAATATACACCATTTATTATAGCTTCCTCGTAAGGAATAATTAATTGATTTAAAGGATATAGATTGTCATAAGTGTATATTTCCTTCAATGATTCAATCCATATATTATATTCCGGGGTTTTGTTATAATCAACAAACCATCTCACATTTCCATATGCATCGTAATTATATTCTTCTTTGTCATAATAATCCCAACGCAATAAACTTTCATTCCATTCGTATTCGGTATACAATAATACCTGACCATTCGTATTAAGAGAATGTACTTCCTTAGAAAAGTTAATCCATGCTGATTGAGATTTCTTCCAATAACATGAATGATAGGCATACATTGAGCCATCAGAGCTGTATATTGAAGAATCTTTAAATACATATTCCCATTGGTTATTGATCTCATTCCATTCAGAATAAGAATACTTGCTCCATCCATTCTCAAATTTATATTCCTCCTTATCGAAGTAAAGCCATTCATCTAATAAAAAATCCCAGGTCCAGGAAGTATAATATTGTATTTTGTTTGAAGTATCATACACCAATGAATCTTTCTCTATATATTCCCATTTATTTAAATCATTATTCCAGGTACTAAAATATAGCTCTGTCATGTTTCCAAAACCATCATAGATGTAGTCTTCTTTAGCCTCCCATTGCCATTCTTCATCATTCGAATTTCGATGCATAATCTCTAATATTGATAATTCACCTTTGGTATTATAAGTATACTTTCGCATTAGAGTGTCTTTCCAGGTATATGTTGAGTGGTCATATTCGGAATAGATCTTCGAATCTACTTGTCCTTCTGCATGTATAGTGTATATCCGACTCTGATATTCATAGCTTTGAGAACTGTTGCTCCAGTAACTTAAAATAGCATAGGTAAGCTCTTCATTACTGTTGTATTTGTATTCTTCAATCTCTGTATTTACCAGCTTCCCGGAAGTATAATCTTTCCAATCCATTGTATCTAAAGCCATTTTTACAACGGATGTATTTTGTGCATTAATCCCATTTAATAAGATCATCGGCAACAAAAGCCAAATAAAGAATCCAACTATTTTCATTTGTATATTGTTTAGCAAAATACTGATAATCAATGTGAATTTCAATCATGCTCCTTTGTACCCAATAATTTGCTCTGGCCATGCCGGTTTCATATACGTTTGAGCTAAATACAGATTCTCTCAAGAATCGTTAATTCTGCAATTTTGTGGCTACATAGGTTTCTATACAACTTAATTTATACCAATTATATAAGCCAGTGAAACAGACCAAAAGCCTGATTTTTCATAATAATAGGCAGGATCGAGCGATTTAGGAAACTGAAAGTGATAAGAGACTTCAAAGTCAAAGTTGTGATAAGCAACACTTATTGGCAGAGAAATTTGAGAATTTAATAATCCGAATTCTTTTTTTTGAACATAGTTCGGTTCATAAAAAGGATCATCAATCATATGGGCATTTAAATCATACTCAACCATATCCGATCCATAAAAGAAAGACACTTCAGGTTCAAACTGAATACGATCATAATTACCTAGTTTCAACAATTTTATCTTGGAAAAGAAATCCAGCGAATAAAGATTCCCATATTCATTACCCATTAGTAAAGTATAATCAAATCGTGTTCCTATCATTTTATATTTAAGAGATATACCAGCATTGATATCTGAATTATAAGTGGGTTCAAAACTGGTTCCCATATTTACATAGATGAATCGATCGTATGACAATCGATATCTCAAAAAATTAAAGTTTTTGAGGGACTTAGTGTATCCTGCAGAAATAACTGCGGACCGGAAGCCGGGATCTAAATGACTGTAATTAACTCCTGAAGCTCCAAAATACAGGCCATTGGATATAAAATAATACATCTGTCCCGAAATATTGTATTTATTTTCTCCAATCTGTCTACCTGCGTAATAGGTATCACTATTAAAGGAGGTTATAAAATAAATAAAATGGAAATTAGTGTTTCCATCAAAAAGTTCGTAAAGATTAGTTTTTTCAAAATAAAGGTCGTTAAGCAAGGAATCCACTTCTTCCTCATTTTGACCTTGAGCAGAAATGGCGTTAATTATTATAAAGATGAAAAGGAAAGTTTGCTTCATGACGAAAGAATTTAGAATGCAGTCAATATAAAATTGGATATTAATAACCTGAGTTCGATATAAAATTAATGGCTCAAATCGCTTATAAATATTGAGTTTCAAGGAATGTTTGCGAA
>JBNKGY010000220.1:0-7148 GCA_050290065.1 Marinilabiliaceae bacterium | reverse complement strand
TTTGCCATAGCAAATAATCAGGCCATTCGTCAATGTAAAGGTAAGTATGTTTTGATACTCAATCCGGATACTGTTGTTGCAGAAGATACCTTTGAAAAAGTGATCCGTTTTATGGAGGATAATAACGATGCCGGTGGCTTGGGGATTAAAATGATTGATGGATCCGGTTTGTTTTTGCCTGAATCAAAAAGAGGAATCCCATCTCCCTGGGTTTCTTTTTGTAAAATGTCCGGCCTAAGCAGTATTTTTCCTTCAACTAAAATATTTAGTGAATATCATAAAGGTTATCTGGCATCAGATAAAAACCATGCGGTAGAGGTTTTGTCAGGGGCTTTTATGTGTTTAAGAAAGTCGGTTCTTGATCAGGTAGGTTTATTGGATGAAGATTTTTTTATGTATGGTGAAGATATTGACTTGTCGTACCGAATTATTAAAGGTGGATTTCAGAATTATTACTTTTCAGAATCTCCAATCATACATTTTAAAGGAGAAAGTACTAGTAAGGATAAGAAATATCGTGATCGGTTTTATAAAGCGATGATTCAGTTTGCAGAAAAACACTTTAGCAAAAGTTATGGTGCTGTTTTAAGTTTGTTTATTAAAACTGGCATTACACTTGCTAAATTTATTGCGTTTGTAAATGGAGGCTTTAGCAAAAATCATCAAAAGGAATCAGAAATAAAAGTAGGACAATTGATATTTTTAGAGGAGTATTTAGCTATTGATAAATATGGAAAGTTAGCCAAGGAGTCGCATATTTGCTTGTCAGTAAATGATCTGTCGGAACAGTCCGGAGGAACTATTGTTTTCGCTATTAATAAAATATCCTATAAAAAAATGATTCAAATAATGAGTAAATATCAGGCGCAATTCCGATATCGTTTTTTTGATGAAAAGAATAATATCGTAATTGGCAGTGATAAAAAGGATGCCAAAGGGATGGTTTGCCTAATATAATGCAATCATTTTTCTATTGCAGTATAAAAACAAATGTATATTTTTATCATATATTGTTGTGTGTTATCTGGAGTGTTTAGTATTTAAAATCACATCTAGGCCCGTTTTAAAGGTTATCCTAATTATTTATTTATGAGAAAAATTTACTTTCTTCTGTGGTTTGTTTTCGCTATAGCTGTACATATATCTGCTCAAAAAAAAGTATATAATAAAGAAGTTTTAAAAGCCAATGACTATTTATTGGTTGAGAATTACGAAAAGGCTTCATTAATTTATGATACCCTTGTAAAAACATATGCTGACGATCCCTTTATTCAATTAAAAGCAGGCGAATGTTATTTGTTTTCAGAAGGGCAAATAAAACATGCTATTGAATTATTAGAAAAGGCAGCTGCATATTATAAAAATAAGAACAGGAAAAGTCGAGAGGCCATTGAGGTCCGGTTCTATTTGGGGCAGGCATATCATCTGGATTACCAGTTTAAAAAAGCACTGGAAACCTACGAAACATTAAAGGATCAGATACCTCCCCAAAGAAAAGAAGCCATAGAAAAGATAGATCGGGAAATTAACTATACTAAAAATGCAATTGATCTGGAAAGCAAGCCTGTGGATTTTAAAATAACTAACCTGGGGCCCTCAGTAAATTCATCCTATGATGAACATAGTCCGGTTGTGAATTTAAACGAAGACTTATTGCTTTTTACCTCTAACAGAGAAACCGAACAATCTTTAAAATTAGCTTCAGGATTAAACGATGAGGATATTTATTACTCCTTATGGAGAGAGGGTAAATGGATCACTTCACGAGCCATTGATATTAATACCAGAGGTAATAATGCTACCATTGGAATATCGCCCGATGGAAAAACCATGCTGATCTATCAGAATGATGGAGCTGTAGGTAACATTTACACCAGCAAATTGGTCAAAGATAAATGGGGTGAACTGCAGAAAATGCCTTCGCCTATAAATACCATGGCCAATGAAACACACGCTTCTTTTTCAATGGATGGAAACACCTTGTTTTTTACTAGTGACCGGCACGGAGGATTTGGAGGTAAAGATATTTATAAGGTATCTAAGCTTCCTAATGGAGAATGGGGAAAAGTTATCAATCTGGGAGCGGGAGTGAATACTCCATATGATGAAGAAAGCCCTTATTTGCATCCGGGTAACAAGACACTTTATTTTAGTTCCGAAGGTCATAAATCAATTGGAGGATTCGATATATTTAAGGCAACAATGGATAGTGTTGGCCTTTGGACCCATGTAACCAATATTGGATTTCCGATTAATTCACCTTATGACGATTTATTTTATGTGCCTACAGCAGATGAGCAACGTGCGTATTATGTATCAAAAAGAGGTGAGGGATATGGAGGTTCCGATATCTATTTGATTGAGTTTCCTGTGGATCACCCCAATTCATTAACCGTTGTAGGAGGATTTATTTTTAAACAAAATGGAGATCCTGCAGAAGAAGCTGTTATTACTATTACCAATAAAACGTCAGGAATTAAAGAGGGTGTATTTCGCCCGTCTGTTGATGGTAAATGTATTTTTATCATTCCGGCTGATAATGAGTATGTAATGCAGATAAAGGTGGAGGGATTTAATTCAATTACTCAATCATTTAAAATACCTGCAGGCAATGCTTTTGCACGAAAGGGTCATACTTTTTATTTAGATCCGATTGTACTAGAACCGGTAGTAGATTGATTAAAAAGAGATAAAAAATTTTGGTTATCAATAAATTAAACACGGTTATCAAAGTTTTTTGACCATTTTTTACCTATTTTGCATTTTTGTTCCAATACCTAAATATAAAATTCAGCAACAATGATTCGTACTATTGTTTTTTCAGTTCTACTTTTTATTTCAATATCTGTTTTTGCACAAACAACCAAAAACAGCAATGCCAAAATTTATAACAGAGCTGTTGCTTTTTCTGAAAGTGAGGATTTTAATGAAGCCATTAAGCTGTTTAAGAGAGTAGCTGATGACGAACCCGAAAATATAAATGTAATGTATAACCTTGGGCATTGTTATCTGAACATAAATGATGGTGCCGATTCTGCACAGGTATATTTTAAAAAAGCTGCGGATTTATTAGAGAAAGAAAATTATTATACTGAATTTGGAATAGACTTATTTATGTCATTGGCCAAATCGGAACAGTTATTATATCATTATGATGATGCAATAAAAACGTATGAAAAATTGTTGGGATTTATTGAAGAGGAACATGTTGAGCTGAGAGAAACTATTAACAGGGAAATTCAAATATCAAAAAATGGTATTGAGTTTATGAAAAATCCTGTGAAGCTGGAAGTTCATAACCTTGGAAAAAACGTAAACTCAAAGTATGACGATCATAGTCCTTTGGTCAATGCAGATGAATCAGCTCTGTTTTTCACGTCACGAAGAATATCTTCTTATTCTCAAATCATGGAAGATGGCCAGTTTTCTGAAAAGGTGTTTACAAGTGTGAAGGAGGGTGACTCCTGGAGTAAAAGTGAAATTCTGAAATCGGTTGTTGATTTGGATAGTCACGAGGCTGGCGTTTGTCTTTCGGCCGATGGTACAGAATTATATATGCTGATTAGTAATATTGATGGGCAAAATCTATATGTTAGTGAATTTGATGGTGAATCATGGAGCGAGCCATTTAAGCTTCCTGAAGGAATTAACAGTCGTTACAATGAGACACATGCTTCCATTAATGCTGATAAATCCATCTTGTTTTTTACCAGTGACCGTAAAGGAGGGTATGGGGGATTAGATATTTATATGGTGCGTAAATTACCAAATGGAGAATGGGGAGTGCCGCGTAATTTGGGGCCGGATATCAATACCGAATTTAACGAAGAGACTCCAATGATCCATCCCAATGGGAAAATATTATATTTCAGTTCAGAAGGTCATAATACCATGGGTAAATTTGATATCTTTTATAGTAGGATGAATAATGATAGTACCTGGAGTGAACCTGTAAATATGGGTTATCCAATCAATACTCCGGATGATGATTTCTTTTTTGTTCCAACAGCAACTTCCAATAAAGCTTACATGGCCTCGTCCCGATTTGAAGATAATTACGGAGGGTCTGATTTGTATATGATTGAATATGAGGAGCCAATGGTGAGTCGTTTGGCTGTTATTAAAGGTCAATTGAAAAATGAAAATGATTTAGACTGGGAGAATTTAAAAATCATTGTAAGGGAAAAGGGTCAAAATGAACTTGTTGGAGAATATAAGGCAAATCCCGGAACTGGTATGTATTTGATGATACTGGAAGCAAATAAATCATATGATATTACCTATCAGGGAGCTAATATAATGGAGAAGAAAACACAATTGGATGTAACAAATGAAATGACTTACCATAATAAGGAACAATCTATTTATATTGATGATGTATTGTTGCAGGCAACTCCTGAGGCTTTAGCCAGGAAATCTTCAACGGAAAAGACGACAGAAGCCGAAAAAGAACATGGAAAGTATACTGTACAGTTTGTGACTTTAAAAGAATTAATAGAAAAACATCCTAAATTCAGTATGCTGGATGCACATAAAATTACGGTATATAAATGTAAAGATGGAAAATATAGATATGTCTTTGGAGATTTTGACTCATTTAAAGAAGCTAAGAAGGCGAAACAGGATGTAATTCAAAAAACAGGATACGATGATTCATTTGTCAGGTATTTCTGGCAACTTGAAAAGTTGAAAGCTGAGGATCAATAGTGGAAAAAAATGTGATATTAAGGGCTGTAGAGCCGGAAGATATTGACATTCTGTATGAATGGGAAAATAATATGGAGTTGTGGGTGGTTTCTGAAACATTGAAACCATTCTCACGACACCAGCTTAAGCAATACATTAAAGGTGTAAATCTTGATATTTACCAGTCGAAGGAACTCAAGTTGATGATTGAAACGGAAGAGGAAAATCCACAGGTAATCGGAGTGATTGACCTTTTCGATTTTGAACCTTATCATAGCAGGGCGGGCGTTGGCATTCTGATTAAGAAAGAGTTTGAAGGTAAGGGCTATGCTTCAGCGGCTTTAAAATTGTTTGTGGATTATTGTTTTAATACACTGGCCATTCATCAATTATACTGCTCAATAGCAACTAATAATTCCAAAAGTATCCACTTATTTGAATCTAATGGTTTTATTCAAACCGGCCTAAGAAAAAAATGGAGAAGAGCGGGTAAAGATTTTGTTGATGAGGGATTCTATCAGCTGATTAATGAATAAGAAATAACCTTATAATTGTTCAAGGGATTTATACTCAGGTAGCACCTGAAGAAAACTGTATTCAAGCCCATCTTTATTTATTAAAGCACAATAATGGTTAATACCATTAGTAACACAAATTAATCTGGTTTTTAGTTTAATATTGTATCGAGCCACCTGATCAAAAACCTGATTTGTAATTTTAACTGATGGAGCTTTACATTCAACTACCAATATTGGATTTCTCTTTGTGTTGAAAACAACAATATCTGCACGTTGTGATAAACCATTAATATTAACCTTTGTTTCAATAGCCATAAGTGAAGCCGGAAATCCCCTGTTTTCAATTAGAAAAACGATAAAATTCTGACGAACCCATTCTTCAGGAGTCAGTGCCACCATCTTTTTTCGAATCCGGTCAAAAATCATTTTCCGACCATTCATTTGTTTGATGGTAAAGGTATATTGTGGTAAATTTAATATATCCATCATTTGTGTTTGCACAAATATAGTTTAATTCATTGTTTTCATACATCCGTTCAAAAAAAGTATATTCGTATAATTATAATTCGAATCCATGGTTGAAATTAATCGTAAAAAGCTGAAAAGTCTTTTATGTCACGGCAGGCACCGTCCCAAGTTATGAGGTTTGAGGCCTTCAGACTATATTCATATAGTAATTACAACCACTGATCGGCATTTATAGATTAACACGAAATGAAATTGTAATAATCATCACAAATAACAAGTCCACTGGTCATGAGAATTATCGAGAGAATATGAAGAAAACCTCCACTTCTCATTGTCCCTGTGTTCATCAATCTTTATACTAAATATTTAAATACATGAAGACAAAACAAGATATAGTTAAAAACTGGCTTCCCAGATATACAGGTAGGCTATTGAACGAATTTACGAGTCATATTCTTTTAACGAATTTTCAGCACTATGTAGAGCTGTTTGCAGAATGGCATAATGTACCCGTAATCGGAGAGAATCATAATATGCCCAATGCCAGTGCAGATGGAATTACAATCATCAATTTTGGGATGGGAAGTCCTAATGCAGCTACCGTAATGGATTTATTAAGTGCGATTGCACCCAAGGCGGTTTTGTTTTTAGGGAAATGTGGTGGGTTAAAAATGAAAAATCAGCTTGGTGATTTAATTATACCTATTGCAGCCATACGTAATGAAGGTACATCGGATGATTACCTTCCTGCAGAAGTACCCGCATTACCTGCCTTTAGTTTACAACGAGCAGTGTCCACCACCATCAGGGATAATGCCAGAGATTACTGGACAGGAACGGTGTTTACCACCAATAAAAGGGTGTGGGAGTATGATGAGCGGTTTAAAAAATACCTGGAGAAAACCAGAGCTATGGCTATTGATATGGAAACCGCTACCATTTTTACTGTAGGCTTTGCCAATTCAATACCTGCCGGAGCCTTATTGTTGGTTTCTGACCAGCCAATGATCTCAACAGGTATTAAAACAGATAAGAGTGATAAGATAGTCACCAAGGAATATGTTGATCAGCATTTACAGATTGGTATTGATTCCCTGAAGGAAATTATTCATGGAGGCAAGTCTGTGAAGCATCTTTTGTTTGATAGTTAGTGAATAATTGTATTTTTGCAGCAAAGCGCAGTTTCTATGAATGAATTTCAGCAAATAATGGCGGATCTGAAAAACCGTCAATTTAAGCCTATATACTTTTTAATGGGGGAAGAGGCTTATTATATCGATGAAATTACCAATTACATAGTTCAGAATGTCCTTTCCGAAGAAGAAAAGGGTTTTAATCAGACCATATATTATGGCAAAGATGTAGATGCCTCAACGGTAGTGATGGCTGCCCGAAGATATCCCATGATGTCTCCCTATCAGGTTATTGTTGTTAAAGAGGCACAGTATCTTGATAAAATTGATGAATTGGTGCATT
>JBNKGY010000219.1:0-7192 GCA_050290065.1 Marinilabiliaceae bacterium | reverse complement strand
TTTCGCAAACATTCCTTGAAACTCAATATTTATAAGCGATTTGAGCCATTAATTTTATATCGAACTCAGGTTAATAGCTTATCGCAAAATACTATCCATGGCATTGTAAAAGATAAGTATGGGTTTATGTGGTTTAGAACCTGGAAAGGAGTGTGCCGATATGATGGATATCAAATTAAATAGTTTCGCGCCGATGATTCTGATCATAGCGGAATCTCAAATATCAGGGTTAAACAGAAAATTAGGATAGTATAAAAAAGCCGTATTCAGAAGGAATCCCGAATACGGCCTTTTTGTTTAGATATGAATTAATATAATTTCGATGTTTCAAATATATAAGCTTTAAAATCGTCCAGAGTTCCTAATTCTTTGTCTTTTTCTATTGTTGAAGTTACCCAATGACTTATATAATTTGTTGGTTTAGAAATGAAAAGCATTTGAGAACCATCATCCGTTTTTCCAATAAAATCATCTGGATTTATCATGATGGCCCAACCTACTTCAATTTTTTCGGCATCTACATCTTCCGGATGATATCCCCATGTAATAATGTAATTGTCCTCTTTAAAAACCTGTTGATTTTTATGATAATTGATTCCTGTGATAAACTGCACTTCTTCATCGGAAAATGCAAAGGCTTCAACCCTCATTTCCCTAATGCCGGAGTATGCTGTTAGTCTGACCAATACATCTATTTTTTTGCCTTTGTAGGGTACATCTTTCGAAAGTAATTCCATTTGAGAATAATTGGCCTCTTTTTTTACCCGGGCAATTCGATTTGATACCGGAGCTAAAAGTACCATATTTGATCCATCCCAAAGTCGCACACCACCTAATCCAACTGTTGATCCTGCTTTATAGTAATAAGCACCCAAACCTTTTTTCTGTTCCTTTTCTGTTGTATACCATTTGGCTTCCTTTAATTCAAGTCCTATTTTTTGTTTATTATAAACATCAATGGCAGAAGCCTTATTATCGAAATATAATCTAAGTCCCAGCCATTCGTTTTCAATTGCAGGTCCATGATGCCCCAATTTCTTGTATAAATCGCCTGACTCTTCCTGTACCTCATTAATGTATACCGAATCACTTCTAAGGAATAGACAGGCATCTGTTTGGTTTTGTCCAAAAACAAAACTGCTAACCATTGTAAATAATACAATGGATAAAATTCTTGATTTCATGTGTAATTTTTGTGAGTTAATGATAAGTTGTGTTGCATTCAGGTATTCAATTAAAATAACTGTACTATTTGTGTAAATATATTTGATAATTTGCAATTAAATGTATTATTAATTATTAGTAAAAATATACAAAATTATAATTTGTCTGTTTTATTCTTTGTTTTTTTCAATAAAACTGATTTTTTCATTTATGAACAGCTTGTTTTTAGTTTGAAACAATCATGAATCATTATTTTGATTATTGGCAATACAAAACATTCTCCTTTGTTATGATATCCAAAGGCATAAACTGGTTTTCTGTAACGTCCATTTTTAATACCATATGTTTATAAAGAGATTGTATGCCTAAATACCCTTGTTGTTGTGGTTTTTGATGGATTAAAAAATCAATAATACCATTATTAAGCAGTTCCATATTTGCGGGTAGTAAATCGTATGCTACAATACGCATCTGAATAGAATTGTAAAGTTGAGAAAATGTATCTGAAAGTAAAAAAGCTTTCGAATTTGGCACAAAAACATGTACGGGATTCTTCTTTTCTTTTAGCATTTGATAAACCTTGTCCTCACTAAAATTGTCTTTTTCCAGATTAATCGAATAAATATTCGCATTCTTAACATTGGCGTCGTTAAAAAACTTTTTAAATCCTTTAATTCGTTTAGTAATAGTGGTTTCTTTCAATGCCGACTTTTCAAACGTAATTATGAAGATATCATAGGTGTCAATATACTTGTCGTGTAAAAGTCTGGCTGCAAGAATTCCGCTGGTAAAAGCATCCTGTCCGATATATGAAAGATATCCGCTATCATCAATCCTTGAATCAACAAGAACGTATGGTTTATTATTCGCTTTGAGATGAGCTAATAACTCTTCATTTTTATGAAGAACCGAAGGAGCTATGATGAATCCGTCGGCTTCAGAATTAAACGCATCCTTTATTTGCTGCTTTTTCGTTTTTCCTGATATATCATTCATAAAAAGGTAACGGGTAGTAAATCCCATCCGTTCATATTCCATTCTACCTTGTTCTATTCCATCTTTTAACATTAGCCAATAGTTGTTTTCCTTAGGTAGAATAACCTGTATGATATATGTTTTATTTAACTTTAAATGACGAGCCAGTACGTTAGAAGTATAGTTGCCTTCTTTAGCTATTTTCAGTACTTTTTCACGTGTAGATTCTGAAACACGACCTCTGTTGTGTAAAACTCTGTCCACAGTACCTATGGATACACCTGCCTTGCTCGCTATTTCTTTAATTGTGATCGGTTTAATCATTATGAGGTGAAAAAAATGTTAAAAAAGCTTTTGGATTTATCGCAATATAGTACATTTGCATCAATGAGTTAACGTACACGCATATTTTTTTAATCTTTTAAAGAAATATTTTTTTAACCAAATGCGTTAACCTTAACGCACATAGTCTGAAATATCAAATTTTCATCAATATATAATCATGAAACAGCTAAATAAAGAAACAGTAAGTAAAAAGGGTTTACCCGTAAAGGTATTGCAATTTGGAGAAGGTAATTTTTTAAGAGCCTTTGTTGATTGGATGATTAACAAGGCGAATAAGGAGATAGACTTTAATAGAGGAGTTGTTGTGGTTCAGCCACTTGAAAATGGAATGGTGGATTTATTGAAAAAGCAAGACAATCTTTATCATGTTATTTTAGAAGGAATCAAAGATGGAGAACCAATCAGAGAAAAAGAATTGATTGAGTGCATTCAGGATTCTATCAATCCTTATGCTGAATATGAAGCGTATAAAAATTACTTTTTAAGTCCGGATTTAGAACTTATTGTATCCAATACAACAGAGGCTGGGATTACAAGAGTAGAAAATGAAGATATCAATGCATTGCCACCGAAATCATTTCCAGGTAAAGTATGTCAGTTATTGTATCAGCGTTATAAACATTTTAACGGTGCTCAGGATAAAGGATTAACTTTCTTTTGTTGTGAGTTAATTGAGAAGAATGCTACCGAATTACGTACCATTGTTTTGGAACTGGCTGAAGAAAATAAACTGGAAAAAGAATTTGTAAACTGGTTAAATACCAGTTGTAATTTCTGTAGTACCTTAGTAGATAGAATTGTAACCGGATTTCCAAGGGATACAATTAAAGATCTTCAGAAAGAACTGGACTTTGAAGATAATTTAGTTGTGATTGGTGAATATTTTCACTTGTGGGCTATTGAGGCTCCTGAAGATGTGCGTCAGAAATTTGCTTTTGATAAAGCCGGATTAAATGTGGTTTGGTTGGATGATATGACCGAATTCAGAGATAAGAAAGTACGTATCTTAAACGGTTCGCATACTGCATTAGTTCCTGTAGGTTTGTTGTGTGGTCATCAAACTGTAAAGGAAGCTTTTAATGATAAAGATGTGGCTGACTTTATTTTAAAAATGGTTGATCAGGAAGTAATTCCTAATATTAATGGTGATAAAGAATATTTAAAGAAGTTTTCTGAGGAAATTTTAGAACGCTTCTATAATCCATATATTAAGCATTACCTAAAAGATATTTCCTTAAACTCATTGTCAAAATGGATGACAAGGGATTATCCTTCATTTATAGATTGCATTGAGCGTAGTAAAGAGCTACCTACACGATTAACCTTTTCTTTAGCAGCCTTGTTAGTGCATTATAAAGGAGCTTATAACGATTTAACATTCGAAATTAAGGATACAGCTGAACATGTGGATTTTATTACACGGCAATGGAATAGCAATAAACCGCTGAGTGATATTGTATCAAGTATACTTGCCAATACATCTGTATGGGGAAAAAATCTGAACGAGATAGAAGGTCTTTCTGATAAAATTGCATCCTATATCGATGTAATACAATCAAAAGGAATTAAAGAAGCATTAAACCAATTAAATTAATTTGATCATGACAGGTTATATAAAAATTCACCCTACAGACAAGGTGATTATTGCCTTGCAAAAGATTGACAAGGGTGATGAAATATCAGTGGAAGGCAACACAATTGTTGCTCTGGATGATGTGACTGAGGGTCATAAAATGGCCATTGAAGATATTTCAAAAGGGGAGCATGTCATTAAATATGGTTCTTCAATTGGTATTGCACAAGAAGATATTAAAACAGGATCTCATATCCACGTACATAATTTAAGAACAGGATTAGGAGATAATCTTTCATATTGTTATAATCCCAATGGTAAAGCCATTGAATTACCCAAAGAGAATCTGACATTTGAAGGATATGAACGGGCGAATGGTGATGTGGGAATCCGTAATGAGTTATGGATTGTTCCTACAGTGGGTTGTGTTAATGGGCAGGCTCGTTTGATCGCAGATCAGCTAAAACAACAGAATGATGTGTCGCACATTGATGATATTGTGGTGATGAGCCATCAATATGGATGTTCACAATTAGGTGGAGATCATGTGAATACTCAAAAAGCACTGGCAGGTTTAATAAAACACCCTAATGCGGGTGGAGTTCTGGTGTTAGGACTGGGGTGTGAAAATAACCAGATTAGCCAGCTAAAAGATGTCATTGGAGATTTCGATGAATCAAGAATTAAATTCTTAGTTTCTCAGGAAGTTGAAGATGAGGTTGAGGTTGGTCTTGAAGTGGTGACTAAACTTGCTGAACAGATGAAGGGTGATAAAAGAACCGGGCAACCATTATCTAAGCTTAAGATAGGATTAAAATGTGGTGGTAGCGATGGATTCTCTGGAATTACAGCCAACCCGTTATTGGGCCGGTTTTCTGATTGGTTAATAGCTCAGGGGGGTACAACTGTTTTAACAGAGGTGCCTGAAATGTTTGGTGCAGAAACCTTATTGATGGATCGTGCACAAACAGAAGGAGTATTTGATAAAACGGTTTCTATGATTAATGGATTTAAAGATTATTTCCGTAGTTATAATCAGCCTATTTACGAAAATCCTTCTCCAGGAAATAAAAAAGGAGGTATTACAACTTTAGAAGAGAAGTCGTTAGGATGTGTTCAAAAAGGTGGTGAAGCCATTGTGAATGATGTGTTGGACTATGCTGAGCCTTTGGTGAAAAATGGTTTGAATCTATTATGGTCCCCGGGTAATGATTTGGTGGCTTCATCAGCACTGGGTTTTTCTGGTTGTCAGATGGTATTATTTACCACAGGCAGGGGTACGCCATTCGGTAGCTTTGTACCTACCATGAAAATTGCTACCAACAGTAACCTGTATAACCATAAATCTAATTGGATGGATTTTAATGCAGGAGAATTGCTTGAAGGAACACCAATGGAGGAACTTCGGAAAAAATTCACGGGTTATTTACTTAAAGTGGCCAGTGGCGATCGCTTGCATCATGAGCAAACAAGCTTTAAGGAAATTGCAATTTTCAAGAGTGGAGTTACTTTATAATTAATATGAATCCTAATAATCAAAAATAAAATAAAATGAAATCATTTATACATGAAGATTTTTTGTTATCGAATGATATTGCGAAAAAACTTTACCACGAATATGCTGCAGATTTACCAATTATTGATTATCACTGTCATATTTCTCCACAGGAAATAGCAGAGAATAAGCAGTTTAAGAATCTGACAGAAATCTGGCTTTACGGTGATCATTATAAGTGGCGCGCTATGCGTACCAACGGTATAAGTGAAAATGAGATTACCGGTGACGTGAGTGATTTGCAGAAGTTTGAAAACTGGGCAAAAACAGTTCCCTATACCCTGCGAAATCCTTTGTATCATTGGACTCATTTAGAGTTGAAAAAGCCATTTGGAATAGAAAAATTATTGAATTCAAATACTGCTAAAGAGGTATGGGAAAATTGTAATGAAAAATTGCAAACGCCCGAATTTTCATGTAAAGGACTAATTAAACAAGCCAATGTTGAGGTAATTTGTACTACAGATGATCCTGTTGATTCACTGGAATGGCATCAGAAAATAAAAGAGTCTGGATTTGAAACCAAGGTGCTGCCTTCATGGAGAGCAGATAAAGCCATGGCTATTGATAACCTAAATGACTTTAATGCATATGTTGATAAGTTAGGTAGAGTTTCCGGTGTTGATATCAGTAGTTATGCTGATCTGTTACAAGCCTTACAAATTCGTCAGGATTTCTTTGCTGATATGGGGTGTAAGTTATCTGACCACGGTTTAGATCGTTTTTATTGTGAAGATTACACAGATGAGGAGATTGCATTGATTTTTACTAAAGCTCGCAAGGGAGAAGCATTAACTGAGACAGACAAAAATAAATTTAAATCTGCAGTTTTATTCACATTGGCTGTTATGGATCATGCCAAAGGCTGGACTCAGCAATTTCATATTGGAGCAATTCGTAATAACAATTCTTTTATGTACGATAAATTAGGTCCTGATACCGGATTTGATTCAATAGGAGACGATTTGGTTGCCAAAGATATGTCTAAGTTTTTAAACAAATTGGCAAAAGAAGAAAAGCTTACTAAAACAATTTTATATAACCTGAATCCTGCTCATAATGAAGTGTATGCTACCATGTTGGGTAATTTTCAGGATGGAACTGTTGCGGGCAAAATTCAGTGGGGATCAGGGTGGTGGTTCCTTGATCAGAAGGATGGTATGGAAAAGCAGATGAATGCCTTATCAAATCTGGGTCTTCTTAGCCGTTTCGTAGGTATGTTAACCGATTCTCGTAGCTTTTTAAGTTACAGTCGTCATGAATATTTCCGAAGAATATTGTGTAATTTAATTGGTGAAGATGTTGAGAAGGGTTTAATTCCTGAAGATATGGATTTACTAAAAGAAATGGTGGAAGGCATTTGTTATTATAATGCAAAAAATTATTTCAACTTTTAAGCAGTAATTCAATAATAATTTAACCCGGATTTCTATGCAAATTTCGGGTTTAAGTAAGATGCCGTTTTGCAAATTGCTCTATTTTGTAGTTTTTAGACTACAAAAGCTAGTAACCTGAGTTCGATTAAAATTAGCGAGCTCAAATTTCAGTAAATGATTGATTTACAATATAAATTTTTGAGA
>JBNKGY010000218.1:0-7228 GCA_050290065.1 Marinilabiliaceae bacterium | reverse complement strand
TATTGTTGACATCTTTAAATTTTGAGATATTATCAAAGCCAACAGAGAATAAAGGAATACAAGAGTTTGGGAAGGATATTGTAGCTGTTGGAAAAGATTATTTCGTTGATGAGCAAGATGATAGTTTTGGGAAGAAAAAACGTTTTTATTTTGAATTAAAAGGAGGAAGTGATAAAGATGTGTCTAAAGATACATTTTATAAAGATTATGGAATACAGCAATCATTAACTGAATCGAAATTTGTTGAGTTTAAAACAGAATATCATAATTTTAATAAATTACCAAAAAAAATTGTTCTAGTTCATAATGGTGTACTAAAAGGAAATATACGTGAAGTATATAATGGATTTATAAAGCAAAATTTTCCTATTAATGGAGAAAATGAATATGACCGATGGGGAATTGAAAAGTTGACAGACCTATTTTCTGATAATCTTTTTAGTGCATATCTCTTAGTGGATCAAAAGACTACTAGAATATTCAATAAAGTCCTAATCAATATAAATGCGACAGAGAATGTGTCAGATGATTTTATTAAGTTGTTAGATATATTATTTTCAAAGGAAGAATGGACTGGTTATAAGAATAAATTGAATCGAAAGTGGATTTTACTATTTGAATCGCTTAAACTTATTTCATTTATTATTTATACTGAAGCTAAGGAATACAACAATTTTAATTTGTCTAAAGTATATTTAACTCATCTCGTTTTGAGGTATTGGCATTGGATTCTTGAGAATAACTTAGAAAAAGATGCAAATGTAAAAGGATATTATTTACAGACATTTCATTTCTATTTGAACGTATTAATTGAATATTTTGAGCGTACAATACCTATTGCAATTCATCCTAATGGTTTATCTTCCGAAAAATCAGGTAGGTATGAACAGGTAGGTTATACAAAAAGAACTTTTGAATATTTAGATTATTTGAGTATTCTTTTAAATTCTGTGATATATGAAAATCCAGATTTAAAGCGAGAATATTTAAAAACACTTGTAAATGTAATTAATGCAAATAGTGTATCAAAAAGACCATTGATTGATATAAATTCTAATACTATCATTAATGTGTTAAATTTATTTTTGACTGTTGGTGATAAAGCAAGTGCAATAAATTATCTTAAAGGTGTTATAGGGTATGTGAAATATGGAAAAGAAAAATATAATAGATTACCTGATGCAAATAATAGTTATAAGAGTGTAATCCGTTTTATTGTAACAGGTGAAAAACCTGTTTATTATTCAGATTCAACAAGTCCATTGATTACAGTATTGATGGAGTATATTGCAATTCTTGATTTAGAAGAGGAATACTACGAGATGATAAAATTTATAAATGGAAATGAAATTGACTTGGGCGTTTTTGTGCCACATCATGGAATTAATTCTAAATCAAAGCATTTAATAGATAGTAAAGTAAAAGATTTAGAACTTCATTTGTTTTCAAATCCAAGATTTAATGATGGTTATCAGCATACTATGTCTTTGTTGAATAATAAGCGAGAGGATTTATCATTTGTTGAGTTTCAACAAGCTTTAACAGAAAGAAAAAATGAGTTTGAATATGAATATAGGACTGATAATGCAGGAATTCCTTCTTTAAAAGACCTAGCTCATATTTATTTTCAGATTCCATATTTTCCAGATAAATGGAGAACTTTTATTGAATAAAAAAGAACTATGCACAAAGACTAAGCCTCTAATAAAACGTTGTTTACATACACATTGTTGCATCTGCTATGGAATCCTCTTCGATAATATCGTATCATACAGAAACAAGGATTTGTGAAGAAACTATTGTTGATGATTGTACCTGTCATCGATAATGTCCATCAATATTTCCCAGGATTGGTTGTTAAAAGCTTGCAACCCAAAGTGAAAACAAATTTATGATCTGTATTATCGAACAATAATGATAAATAATAAATTTGTAGGAAAACTTAATATAAAACTATGATTTTTCCAGCTCTGGTTACTTACAATTCTAAGTAGAACCTCCCATAATCAGCTGGCCATCTAAATATAGTACTCTTGGATCAGCCTCCGGTGAAGAACCTGAATTTATCCTCTGAAAAAGTAATTCTGCAGAGGTCTTACCTATTTCTGTCCCTCGTGGTTGAATGGCTGTAATGGAAGGATTATACATGAAACGAAATGGCTCTTCACAAAAAGCAACTACAGATATATCATTAGGTACAGTAAGATTTTTACTATATATAGCCTGCATTACTCCTGACAAGGTTAAATCACTGATGGCAAAAATAGCATCCGGAGGATTCGGTAATTCCAACAGAGCTAGAGTTTTAGATTTGGCTTCTTCCGGCCATTCACATGAAATAATATATTCATCATGAAAGGGAAGCTTTTGATTCTGATGTGCCATTTTAAATCCCTCTAAGCGATTACGACTAATTAAAAGGTTGGTGTTACCAGTACAAATAGCAATTCGTTTCTTCCCCTTGTTTATTAAATGTAGCACCGCATTATATGCTGCTGATGTATCATCCAGTAAAACCAAATCGGTTTCTAAATCCTTTACAACTCTATCATAAAAAACAATCGGTAATCCTGATCTAATTACATCTGAAAAATGAGTAAAATCCGTTGTTTCTCTGGAAACAGAAGCCAATATACCTTCTACATTATTAGCGATAAGAAGATCCAGATTTTCAACTTCCCGTTCATAAGATTCATTGGATTGTAATATCAACAGGTTATATCCATTTTTATGAGTAACCTCCTCAATGCCCTGAATAACTGAAGGTAAAAAGAAATAAGAAATCTGAGGAACCATTAAACCAATGACTTTACTTTTTTTATGTCGTAGTGATGATGCCACCAAATTGGGTTTATATTTTAATCTCTTTGCCAAACCGTTTACAGCATCTTTTGTTTTCTGGCTTACATCAGGATGATCTCTTAAAGCACGACTTACCGTAGATTTATTTAATCCTAATATCTGTGCAATATCTTTTAATGTTGTAGCTCTTTTCATCATCATTGATCAAACATTTTAAGAGATAAATATCATTTGTCAATAAAGTTAGATTAAAATTCTTGAATAAAAATAAAATAACAACAAATAACAACCGGTTGCACAACCCGTTGCATAAATAATACGCTGAAAAACAGATTTTTATTAGCATTTAATTTGTTAATAAATGTAATTTAGCATTAAAATAATTAAATGATATCATAGAAGTGGCTTCAGATAATTATAAAAATTTTAAAGCGAGAGAGAAAATTACCGTGTTGAAATTTTACTGTTGAGGAAATTTAGATAAACGCATAATTAAAATTTAGAACTATGAAAAAATCTGCATTATTAATTGTACTGACAATTTGTTGCACTATAGTATCTATAGCACAAAATGGAACATTAAAGGGGAAATTACAGGACAAAAATTCTGGAGAACCATTAATAGGTGCTGCAGTGATTATTAAAGGCACTACCATTGGTACAATCACCAATTACGACGGCGAATATGAATTAACAGATATTGAACCGGGATCATACACATTTTCAGCTTCATTTATTGGATATTCAAGTTTAGATAAGGATGTTGAAATACCTGCAGGACAAACAGTAATAATGAATTTTGAATTATTTCAGGATTTAATTGGTTTGGATGAAGTAATGGTAACAGGAGTTGTAAATCAAAAATCAGCACTAGAATCGAGTGTGGCGATGACAACCCTAAAGCCCAAATTTATGGATGAATTTGGAGCTGTAACTACAGCGGAAATGTTTAAAGCTATACCAGGTATCCGCTCTGAATCTTCGGGTGGAGAAGGTAACGCAAATATTGCTGTTCGTGGGGTCCCTGTAGCATCAGGTGGTTCTAAGTTTTTGCAACTGCACGAAGATGGTTTACCCGTTCTTCAGTTTGGGGATATTTCGTTTGGTAATGCCGATATTTTCTTACGTGCCGACCAAACAGTAGGTAGAGTTGAAGCGCTTAAAGGTGGTAGTGCATCTACTTTTGCCAGTAACTCACCCGCAGGTATTATCAACTTTATCAGTAAAACTGGTGATGTTGCAGGAGGTAGTGTAGGAACTACATTCGGGGTTAATTATAACTCTTTCCGAACTGATTTTGAATATGGTTCGCCTATTGCAGATGATTTGAAATTCCATATCGGAGGTTTTTTCCGTCAGGGAACCGGTCCTAGAGACCCTGGTTATACCGGAAATATGGGAGGTCAGATTAAGGCTAACATCACAAAGAGTTTTGAAAAAGGATATGCTCGCTTATATTTTAAATATCTAAACGACAAAGCTGTTAGCTATATGCCAATGCCGGTTATGGTTACAGGTACAGCGGACAATCCAACATATAAGTCAATCCCAGGATACGATCTAAAGAAAGGTACTTTACAGAGTAGCGAGTTTCTTTTGTTAAATAGTACAGATGGTCAAGGGAACGGACGAACAAGTAATATTTCGGATGGCATGCACCCTATTTCAAGTGCAGTAGGTGGAGAATTTTCTTTTAACATAGACGAAAAGTGGCAGTTGAAAGAAAAATTCAGAATGGCTTTTACCAAAGGATCATTTAACTCACCATTCCCTGCACAGGTTGGAACAGCAAACGATATTTCAGAAAGTATTGCCGGAGCAGGTTACACATTAAGTTTTGCCAATGGTGCTAATGCAGGAACGGCGTTATCTTCTTCTCAAATCAATAATTTAAATGGTAATGGATTATTAATGAGAATTCACACTTTTGATGTGGAGATGAATAACCTGAACAACTTTACTAATGATATCTTCTTGACCAGAAGAGTTGATAAATTGAAAGCTACCTTAGGTTATTACAAAGCTTATCAGAAAATTGCAATGACCTGGTTATGGCAAACTTACCTAACCGATGTTAGCGACAACGGACCTCATTTGATGGATATTACAAGCGCTGATGGTTCATTTGCCAGCGAAAATGGTTTGATTTCGCACGGAACTCCCTACTGGGGTCATGTTACAAGAGGTTATGACATGGCCTACAACATTGATGCTCCTTATGCAAATATCGAGTATGAAGTTTCCGGCAACTTAAATATTGATGCAAGTATTCGTTACGATTTTGGTAGTGCAAACGGTTACTATTTGGATAAAAACATAGCGGCAACCGACGTGAACAACGATGGAACCATTTCTTCAGTTGAGCAAGAAGTACCAATTTTAGATAATATGAATCCCAATATGGTGGATTATGATTTTGATTATATATCGTACTCTTTTGGGGCAAACTACAAGATTAATAAAGACAAAGCAGTTTACGCACGCTATAGCCAGGGAGGACGTGCCAATGCCGACAGGTTGTTATATACCAGCTTTTTAACAGATGAAGGAAAGACAATTGATGGTCTTGACGCAGATAAGATAACTCAGGCTGAGTTAGGTTACAAGTACAAATCACCTAAAGTTGGAGTTATCGCAACAGGTTTCTATACTAAAATCAATGAGCAGAACGAAGAGTTTGGTCGTACCATTAACAAGGAATTTAAAACAATGGGTGTTGAGCTGGAAGTTGTTGCTCAATTAGGAAAGTTGAACATCATGTCTGGTGCCACATATACAAAAGCAGAAATTCTAAAGAGTATCAACCCTGACGAAGAAGGAAATACACCAAGAAGGGTACCCGATTTATTATATAACATTAATCCCTCATACCCATTCTTGAACAACAAATTGGTATTAGGATGTAGCCTTGTTGGAACAACTAGTGTTTATGCGCAAGACGACAATGCAATTGAACTTCCGGCATACGCTTACCTTAATGCATTTGCAACATACCAAATTGCCGAAGGACTTTCGTTAAGAGCCAATGTAAACAACTTAACCAACACACTTGGTTTTACAGAAATGGAAGGAGAAGATACATTTGTAAATAACAGTACAAATTATTTCAGAGCCCGACCAATTACCGGTACAGCTGCAACGATGTCTCTTACCTATAAATTTTAACTTATAACCGGGAGTTAAACTCCCGGTATTTCAAAGTATTTTAAGTAGAACCGATTAATGCAATTATATATGAATCCACATGAAAGAGCGGCAAGTATCATCATACCTAAAATCATCCATCAAATACAACATAAAAATGGTAGGTATACGATTTCTTTGGCAGGAGAAAGCGGATGTGGAAAAACCGAGACTGGAAAAGCTTTAAAAAACGAACTGGCAAAACATAACATCAATACATTGGTTCTTGGTCAAGATAATTATTTCAACTTACCACCAAAAGCCAACGATGCGCAACGTAAAGCAGATCCTACATGGTTAGGTCCAAGAAAAGAAGTAAACCTTTATTTGTTGAATCATCACCTAAAAGAAGCAAATGATGGTGTAAAATCTATTGATATACCACATATTGAATACAATACCAATGTTGAATCAAAAATAAAAACCGATTTATCTGATATCAGGGTAATTATTGCAGAAGGCACATATACGTCACTGCTCAGAAATTTAGACACCCGAATTTTTATTGATGCCAATTATATGGATACATTAAAATTCAGAAAATTACGCAATAGGGGAAACGAAGTTCAGGATCCTTTTGTTGAAAACATACTTGAAACTGAGCATAAAATAATAGCAGGACATATTTTTCTTGCAGATTATATCATAACAAAAGATTATGAAGTAACTGAAATGGTGTAAATTTTACACTCCTGTCAATGATAACAAACTCAAATGGGAACGATGCATACAAATACAAACAATATTAGATTAAACTCCGGACCCATGTTAAATGCCTATCCGGATAGTATTGGAGGAACGTTAGGGAGTATCATTGATTTTATTCAAAAAGATGAGCTGAACGATGTTTTTCAGTCCTTCTATATTTTGCCCAGTATTTTCAATACTGATTTAGACAGGGGGTTTTCAGTAATCGACTATAATATAAATAGTTTATATGCTTCAAAAGAAGATTTGTCTGAACTGAAAAAATTAAATATCTCTCTGAAATTCGATTTTATTTTAAACCATGCATCAGTACTTTCTAATCCATTTCAGGATATTTTAAAGAACGGTGAAAAATCAATATACAAGGACTTTTTTATCCAATGGAATCAGTTTTGGGATGGATGTGGTACTATGACAAAAGAAGGCTTTATACAACCGGATTCGGAATATATAAAGGATATGTTTTTTCGTAAACCCGGACTACCTATTTTAATGATTCGCCTGCCTGATGGAAAAGAAGTTCCTTACTGGAATA
>JBNKGY010000217.1:0-7274 GCA_050290065.1 Marinilabiliaceae bacterium | reverse complement strand
GGTACTATGGGTATCAGAAACATTGGATTGTCCAGTTCGATGTGAGTCACATCGTTTTGCCAGCTAACCTGTCCCTTTAAATCTACAGATGGATACCAGTTTGACTGAATATTTTTAAGTTTCAGGTCAACAGAAGCCAGAATATATTCTGCGTTTTTATGCAAAGCGTTATTTAGTCTGGCTTCCTTTAAACAATCACTTAATTGAATATCCTGGGCAAATAGAAAAGTATTTCCCAGAATGAATACCATTAAGTATGTTATTTTTAATGATGGATTAATCTTCTTCATGATCTTTATATAAAGCATTACATATAAACTCAAATACGGATTCTTTTCTTTTTTTCAGCATCATATCATAGGCCTCCTTATCATTGTTCCAAATCACCGCCCGAGCAAGAGGCATACCTGCAAATGGGAAAATACATAGTGACAGCGTATTTAAAAGGACTTCATTAACCGAAATAGCAGGCAGGTTGCCCTTTTTAATTTCTTCTTCAGCAATCACTTTTATTTTAGATAATTTGTTGCCAACTCTTTCTGTAAAAAAAGATAGCTTTTCAGGGTCTCTATGGATTTCCTGTAGCAAAAAAGCAGGCATATCCGGACGTTCCAACAGTACATCCATATACGAAGAGATGATTCCTTTTAGAACATCCTTAAATGATTTTGAAGTTTCTAAAGTCTTTAAAACAGGAGGCCAGAATGATGAAAATGCTTCTTCAAATATGGTTTCGAATAACCGTTCTTTGTTTCTGAAATAATAGTGTAGCAAGGCTTTATTAATATTTGCTTCGTCAGCTATTTGCTGCATACGAGCTCCAGCATAACCTTTTTGAATAAAAATCTTTCGGGCAGCTTTGATTATTTCTTTTTCAGTGTCCGTATTCTGTTGCATAGGATAGATTAATAATTATCTGAACGGATAAACCATATAGTTTAACCATGTGGTTAAAAGTAGATGTTTAATTTTTATTGAGCAAGTTTTTTTGAAAAAATATTTTCAGGTGTATTTTGTGGAACGACCTCTGATTTAGGTATTTTGAGTTAATGATTCAAGCGACAAAAGGTATTGAAATGTAGTGTTGTAGGAGGGGAGTTGTTAATGTTTGTATTTCAATAAATCATCATATGTAAAATGATAATTGAGTAGTTTTTTGAGTTTCTCATTGCTCACAATTTTATAATAGTCAGGCGATTCTTCATTAAAATTGGCAATTCTTCCGGCTTTCGCCATTTCTTTGGAATAAAATTCTCTACGGGTTGGATGTGTGCTGCAACAGGCATTGAGAGTTTCATTCCAAATGTTTTTAGAAATAATATTTTCGATAATCTGAATGCAATCATCCTGATGAATCAGGTTTATGAAGCCATCCGGATTTTCAATTATTCTACCTTGTTTAAAAAATTACCTGGCTTTCTGGAATATCCGAATAACCCACCAAATCGAAGAATGGTTGTTTTAAATGAAGTATTTTCTCTGATTAGATTTTCGATTGTTACTAATGGACAATCTTTAACAGGAGTATCTTCTGTAACAACTTCATTATTATTTTCATAAACGGAGGTTGAGCTAACAAATAGAACCCTTGATATATTTGAATTTTGAATTAGGTTGATAAGCTTTCTAAAAGCTTCAATATTTTTTGATGTGATTGCAATAATCAGAATCTCAGCATCTAAAAAAGCGTCTAGTTTTTCATTTAAATCCTCAATGTTTAATATAAAAGGTTTAATGCCGGCATTTGTTAAAATACTTTTTTTGTCTTCAGAGGTTGTAGATCCGAAGATTTCATATCCTTTATGAATAAGGTGTTGTGCCAAAGGTAAACCCAGCCAACCACATCCTAATATGCTAATCTTTTTTTTCAATGGTTATATTTTTTGTTTGTATTTAGTGTCAGCAAGAAAACTCCATTTTTTCGTTACTCTTGCTCTCAAATTGATCATTTATTGCAGTAAACTCACATTTTTCTAGATTCAAAGGCCTCAAAAATGAAGCTTTCTTATCTGCCACTTGAGTTTTCGTTCGAGTACTTTTTAATAATGTAAGCATCATTTCAGCTTTTTGTTTAAAAACGATTAGCCTTATTAAACCCAGATTGTGTATTAGGATTGGGGGATAGATTTTCTAATACATATTATCGATTAAAGTCAGTTTTAATTTTAATACTCATCAATATTTTGTGCCTGCGCATTTATAGTTTTGATTGGTATTATTTGCGGGGGGATGCGAAGGCTGCATGGGGGGGACGACTCTAATTCGTGCCTGTCCATAAAGTCGGGTGTTTGGAGTATAAAGTTAAAATACAAGGCGTGAGAAAAATTCAAAACGTAGTATACTAGCGTATATGAGGATTTGGATTTTGAGCAACAACGCAGTAGTTGGACTTTATAGACGAACACTAATTCGTAGTATAAACCATTGTATATGCAAGATTTACAGCACTAATATTTTATTGTGTAAATTTTGTATGCAAGTCTGGAACGGAAGCGTATCTGGCTGGATATAAAACACCTCGACAAATTGTTGCAGGAGGGCAAACTATCAACATCATGAGGCACTATATCTTTTGTGAGGTCATAATGGGAATCTTTGAATCATTATCACTATGCAAGAAAATCAATTCAAAGTAAAATAGAACGTAGTCCCTTTGCCAGGAACCGATTCAAGCCAAATTTTGCCGCCAAGAAGATCCAGTATTTCTTTTACAATCGCCAGTCCGATACCAGTACCTTCTACAAATCTGTCTTTATTCTGGTTTAATTTTACAAAACGCTGAAAAATACTTCCCTGCTTTTCTTTTGGAATACCTATCCCAGTGTCTGAAACATAGAAAGTAATTTTGTGATTCTCGTCATAATAACATCCTCCTTGAATCATTCCCTTTTCTGTAAACTTGAAAGCATTATTAATTAAGTTAGTAAATATTTGTTTTAATTTAGAAGAGTCTGTTTTTATAATAATATCTGGTGTTTCAGGAGTAGGCTTCATTATAAATTCAATATGCTGCTTACCTAACTGTAGTTCTCTATTGTTATAAAGCAATGTAAGTTCGCTAAAAAGCTTATTTACGTTACAATCTTCATAACTAACCGAAGTTTGTCCGGATTCGATCTGAGCTATCTCTAAAATTCCATTAATTATGTTTAACAAATCAGCGCAACTGGATTCTATTATGTTACCATACTTTTGGGGTAACGCTTCACATTTAGCTTCGTTGATCAGAAGTTCAGAAAACCCAACTATGGCATTCATGGGGGTTCGTATCTCGTGACTCATATTCTGCAAAAATGATGATTTTAAACGATCACTTTCTTCTGCCCTCTCTTTTGCCACAATGAGTTCTTCTTCTATCATCTTTTTTGCTGTAATATCCTGTTGGATACCTGAAAAATGTTTGATTATACCATCATTACTGAATATAGGTGATGCTGATACATTTGCCCAATACAGATCTCCATTTTTCTTTTTATTAATAAGCTCTCCATGCCAAACATCACCTGCGGTTATAGTTTTCCACATTTCATTGTATAATTGATCTGTGTTATTTCCGGATTTAAGTATGTTTGGTTTTTTCCCTAATACTTCCGACAAAGAATAACCAGTTACTTTCTCGAACTCGGGATTTGCATATTCAATATTTCCATCTGTATTGGTTATAACAATCATAGCAGGGCTTTGCTCTATTGCATGAGACAGAACTTTGAGCCTTTCTTCAATATGTTTTCGTAATGTAATATCTCTGGTGACAGCAAGAATGTTTATTGGACTGGAATCTTTGTCCCGAATAAACGAAACAGAAACCTCTACCTGAATAATAGAACCATTTTTATGAATCTGTTCGAGTTCAAAAAGTGAAGGTTTTGAAGATTCCTTTCCACCATTAGCAGGCAAGGAGATTAATTCACGAATTATCTTTTTGACTTTATCAACACTCTCAGGACTCAAAAACTGATCAAGAGATTGGGTTAATGATTCTTGAACAGAATACCCCCGAAGTTTCTGTACTGATGGACTGATATAGATAAGATTAAAGTTCATGTCCCAAATAGAGATGGTATCAGCGGTATTGTTAGCTATCAGACGATACCTTTCCTCACTCTCTCTTAATGACCTTTCAACCTGCTCGTTCTTTTGTTCAAATTGTAAACGTTCAACTCTGTTCTGTGCTTCTTTTAATTCTCGTTCTATTGCAGGTACTAAACGCTTTAGGTTATTTTTCATTACATAGTCATTTGCACCTGCCTTCATTGCTTTTACAGCGACTTCTTCTCCAATAATACCTGATATAATGATGAAAGGAATATCAATGCCTGAACTCTTTAACAGAGCTAATGCATCAAGTCCATTAAATTGAGGCATCGAAAAATCACTTAATACTATATCCCATTTCTTTTCGTTGAGAGCAGAGGCCATATCAGATGCATTATCTACTCGCTCATAATACACATTATACCCCCCCTTCTGCACCTGATGAATTTCTAAAATAGCATCATCTTCAGAGTCTTCAACAAACAATATTTTCAATTCATTTTTCAAATTAACCGGCATTAAATTTTTTTTTGATTTGGTGTTTCGTTAAGGAGTAACCAATAGAACCCCAGATTATTTACAGCTTTTGTGAATTGTTCAAAATCGACAGGTTTTCTGACATAACTATTCACGCCTAAACGATATCCGCTTATAATGTCTTGTTCTTCTTTTGAAGATGTAAGAATAATCACTGGAATAAATTGAGTTAAAGGGTTGGCTTTAATCCTTCTTAATACCTCTAATCCATCAATCTTAGGTAGCTTAATATCGAGGAGGATAATTGTGGGTAAACTAGACGAATCACGTCCAACATATTCTCCGGTTCCAAAAAGATAATCCAAAGCTGCAACTCCATCATTGACAACAACTACTTTATTTTTAATGTTGTTTATCTTGAATGCATGAAGTGTTAAATCGACATCATCCAGGTTGTCTTCTACAAGTAATATTATTTTCTTATCCATGAATATCGGGTTTAATTTATAAAGTAAAATAAAAAGCAGCGCCTTTTTCAGGTTTACTCTCAGCCCAGACCCTATCGCCGTGTTTATGTATAATTCTTTGAACAGTAGCCAGTTCAATACCTGTACCCGGGAACTCATTGAGAGTATGTAATCGCTGAAAGAGCCCAAACAGTTTTTTAGCGTAATTCATATTAAAACCAACACCGTTGTCCTTTACAAAGTACACTTTTTCTCCTTGTTGATCCAGTTGACCAAACTCTATACAAGTATCACTTTGTTTCGAAGTAAATTTCCATGCATTACCTAAAAGATTTTCCAGAACAATGAGCATTGAACTTTCGTAAGCGATTACAAAAATCCCATCTTGAAAAAGAATATTATAGTGTTCAATATCTTTTTTTGCTGATATATATTTTATACCGATTTTTTTATTTCTAATTTGCTGTTTCGAATATATCTCTTGTATAAATTTATTAACAGGATTTTCACCTACTATACCAATCACAAACAGTTCATCTGAATTTTCAGACAAAACACTATCCGGCAATTCAACAAAACGGGAAAACTTTTCAAGAAACGCAGCTTTTACCTCATACTCGTTGTATTTTTGAGCTTGTACTAAAATGGTTATAGGTACAAACAAAAAGAATAGTATTTTTTTACTTTGCTTAGTAATCATTTTTAAAACTATCTCCTCATGAAAAAGAACAACCTAAAATTTAGAATTATCATTAATAGAATAAATCATATTGGCATTTGCAACATATGCCCTGTTATCATCTCTATAAGGGTTTCCACTGTCGAACATTTCGTTTCTTACCTGACGGTTAATTTCTGTATATTCAGCAGTTCTTAAAAAATCAGTAAAGTCAGACCCCTCCAGATTAAAAATTGTTCCACTCATCGTCATACCCAATCGTTTCTTTTCGATAATAATGTTGAAACTAACTTGCTTATTTTCCATTACCTTATCCATGCCTCCAACAAAGGAAGAAAGATCGGAACCCTTTTCCGTGTTATCACTGTTTTTTGTAATAATGTTAATCACACCGGTAAAAGCATCGGCTCCATACAGAACAGATGCAGGGCCTTGTATTATCTCAATTTGCTTTACGTTATACAAGGGATATAGAGAAGCAATATATACCTCACCGGAAAATACAAGGTTTGCCTGAATCCCATTGATTAATAATTTTGTTTGTGACCAGTTTCCAGAAAAGCCTCTCTGCCCATCATGTATATGAGATTGAGGGTAGGCACACTCTATTCCGGGAAGTTGTTGTAACACATTTTTTAGATCGCGGTAACCATATTGTTTAATATCATCTTCGGTAATAACATAAATAGTAGCCGGAGCTTCTGTTAAATTTTGATATCTTGTTGAAGCTGTAACTACTTTGACATCCATTAATTCTGAAATCGTCATTTCGCTTAACGATTTATTTTGCGCCATTGATCTGTTAGGTATAAAAGCCAGGAGTAACAATGCTACTATAAGGCTAATTCTATGTTGGAACCGTAATTTCATAATTACCTCACTTTCTTCTAAATCTGATATTATAACATAATATATGTTATTGATAATCAGATAATTGTGTTTAAGGGAAACTAGCTTGACTACATAATGATTGTTTGACCAATCCATCTTGTATAGTAAATATACAAAATTCTATTATAATTGCAGTTTTTCTAAAAACTTTCCATAAAAAGAAAAAATAGAGTAGCTTCTTTCATGGCAACACGCTACTAACATCCATACCCGTTGAGTATGAATGTAAATGTATTATTAATCCAATTATTCCGGTAGCTCAGACTATTCCGATAGAACGTAAAATATGACATTTATACTTTGTTCCATGAATCCAAATACATGGTCAACCCTTGCCCGGATTTTGGATTTCTCTCTGTTACTTGTTTTTTGCTCATCAGTGAGTTGCTTATTTCGATATCCTTTTTCGTGTACTTTATTGATTACTTTGTATTTATCAATGAGTTTGCTTTTTACATCTATACTTTCGCATGGTGTTGAATAATCGCTCTTTGCTTCTGAAATAATAATGCAGTAAGGCTTTATTAATATTTGCTTCGTCAGCTATTTGCTGCATACGAGCTCCTGCACAACCTTTTTGAATAAAATCTTTCGGGCAGCTTTGATTATTTCTTTTTCGGTATCCGTATTCTGTTGCAAAGGATAGATTAATAACCTGAGTTCGATTTTAAAATAAAGCCAATTGGTCTGTAATAATTTCGTCATATTTAATAGCTGGCTTCTTT
>JBNKGY010000216.1:0-7296 GCA_050290065.1 Marinilabiliaceae bacterium | reverse complement strand
GTCTCAAAAATTTATATTGTAAATCAATCATTTACTGAAATTTGAGCTCGCTAATTTTAATCGAACTCAGGTTAGTATACTGCGGTTTGAATTTTTCACACGCCTTGTATTTAAACTTTATACTCCAAACACCCGACTTTATGGACTGGCACTTCATAATAACCTGAATCCAAAATTTTATGTCAAAATTTGGTTAATAGCTGTATAAGTATGATAGATTCTTATTGAGCTAAGTGATAAAAACAAAAAGAGCTGGCATTGCAATGTCAACTCTTTTTGTTTTTATATTTATTGATGATCTACCACTGGAAGAATAATGTTATCAATATCCTTCAACAATGGTTTGTAAAAGTCCTTAAACCTTTTCATATCTTCCTTTTTGACTGGAGCTACAGGGGGAGCTTTTACTTTTAAAGGGTCAATGGCTTTTCCATTTTTAAAAACTCTAAAATCTAAATGTGGTCCTGTAGCGAGTCCCGTAGCTCCTACATAACCAATAAGCTGACCTTGGGTTACCTTAGTACCTTTACTCATCCCTTTAGCAAAACCATTTAAATGCATGTATACAGTTGTGTACACACTATTATGCTTAATTTTTAGATAATTTCCACCACCTTTTGCCTGATAGCCTTTTGCAATAACTCTACCATCACCAATAGAAAATACATGGGTTCCTTTAGGAGCGGCATAATCAACACCATGATGCGGTCGTCTTATTTTTAATACCGGATGGTAACGGCTATGTGAAAAACGACTACTTATTCTGGAAAATTTCAGTGGCGCTTTCAAAAATGCTTTTCTTAAACTTTTGCCTTTTTCATCAAAATAGTTGTAGGTTGCACTATCTTCCTGAAAGTGAAAAGCGTAATAATCATCTCCGCGATGATGAAATAAAGCGCCTTCAATTGAGCTAATGCCAACAGATAGGGAATCAACATAATCTTCAGTATACATAACCTTATAGTAATCGCCTTTTTCAATTCCAAAGAAATCTACCGTCCAGGCATATATGTCAGATAATTCTAATGCTAAAACCGGACTTGCCCCATTATCAGTCATCGCATTCCATAATGAAGATGTAATGATACCGGAAGCTATTTTTTTAACCTTCCTAACTTCTTTTTGTCCCATAGTGATTTTCAATGAGTCATTCAGTTGATAAACCACGTAATTGATTTTGTCAATTTCATAAACAAAATAGCGCGGTTTATGAAGGGTATCGTTATCGAGAAATACATAATAGGGATTACCTACCTTTATTTTACGTACATCAAAAGAGTCCTTACTTTTCGATGCAAGCATATCTATTTGTTTGTAAGGGATGTTATATCTAAGTAGGATTGAGGCTAAAAACTCATTTCTCTTAACGTTGTTGTTTTCAATTACAAAAGAATCCACAGGAAGACCAAACATTAGGTTTGGTGGTTTGGGAACTTCAACAGTCAGTGTGTCTGTTTTGGCAATTTCAGTCTTTTTACGTGGTTTATTTTCACAGCTGTAATTAAGAAGTATTGCGAGGCAAATAAATACACTGCTGGCAAGGGAGTTTCTAATTTGTTTTTGCATGATAGAATTAATTATTTGTGGTATTGTTGTTGAACCCGCAATTTATTACATCGTATGAAAAAAGCAATAGTTTTTACTTCTAAATAATGAAAAAATAGAATGAAATGCTTCGATGGTGGTTTTTGGGGGTTGAAGAACCTTCAAAATAATAGACATTCTAATGCATATTGTAGGTTTTATCGTGTGTTAGGTTTTAATTTTATCAAAACCCTGACCATAAACACCAGATACGGACCCCATGGTTACAAAGGCTTTGGGGTCTATGTCTTTTATTAATTTAAAAAGTATTGATGAAGTTCGTTTGCGTGATATTACCATAAGTATTTTTCGATGTTCGCGAGTGTAACCACCAACTCCATCAATTATAGTAACACCTTTATTTCCTATGGTTAAAATTTTGTCAGCAAGTTCTTCATCTTTTTCACTGATGATAAATAATTGTACTGTCTGCTTATTGCCGGTGATTACCATATCTACACAATAAGTCATGATAGTCATTGTAATAAGACCATACATTATTTTCTCAATATCCTGAAAAACGATATATGAGGTTGAGATAATAACAATGTCAAACATCAATAATAAGCGACCTAAACTGATATTTTTATATTTATTGATCACCATCGCAATAATCTCTGTTCCTCCGGTACTGCCTCCATTAATAAAAAGTAGTCCGGTTCCTACACCTGCCAATGATGCTCCGGTGAGCGTTGCCATAAAAATATCACTTACAACAGGTTCTGTAAAGTGTTGAGTTAGCACAGATAGAAAAGCGGAAAACACAACAATGCAATAAATTGTTTTTACACCATAAGATAAGCCTAGCAATTTTATAGCAAGAATAATCAGGAAAATATTTATTACCAGAGAGGTAATGCCCACATTCCATCCCCACAAAAAGTAAAAAGTACTGGATAATCCAGTTATACCCCCTCCAATGATATTTGAGGGAATTAAAAAACCTGCCCAACCAATGCTGGATATGCACACAGCAATGGTCAGAATTAAATAGGTTTTAACTTCTTCTAATATTTTACCCATTTTCATTGTATTGTATCTTTAGTTTTGTAAAATAATCCTGACGAATAATTGTAATTCAAGAGTATAATGCTGAATTAATTACTTATATTTTAGCATAAGAGACAATGGAATTTATGCTTTAATTTGATCAAATCCTTTTCCATAAACTCCGGAAACAGTACCTATAGTTACGAAAGCTTCAGGATCTATATCTTTTATAATCTGAAATAGAATGGTTGAAGTTCGCTTTTTTGAAATGATCATCAATACTTTTTTTGCTTCTCCTGTATATGCTCCAACACCATCAAGTATAGTACACCCTTTTTCTGTATTGTGAATGATACTTTCTGATATTTCCTTATACTTTTCACTAATAATAAAAAGCTGAACAGTTTGCTTGTTACCCGTAATAACCATATCAACAGCATAACCAAATATGGCCATAGTAATAAATCCGTCCCTTACTTTTTCGATATCCTGGAAAACGATATATCCTGTAAAAATAATGAATACATCAAGTAATAGAGGTAGTCGGCCCAAACTGATATTTTTGTATTTATTGATGATCATCGCAATGATATCAGTACCGCCTGTGCTTCCTCCGCTTATGAATATCAATCCGGCCCCGGTACCGGCTAATGAAGAGCCAATAAGGGTTGCCATAAAGGTATCTTCGGTAAGAGGTTGTTGAAAATAGCGCGTCAATAGAGATAATAATACCCCAAATACAGTAATGCCATAAATACTTTTAATGCCAAATGAAAATCCAAGTAGTTTTAGGGCAAGAATAATAAGGATGCTGTTAAATGCCAGAGAAACAATTCCGACATCCCATCCCCATAAATAATGAAACGTTGTGGCTAAACCTGTAATGCCACCACCCACAATACCTGCAGGTATAATAAATGCTGACCATCCTAAAGTAGCCACACAAAGTGCAAATGTTAACAATACATATGACTTTGATTCACGAATAATTTTGTTTCTGTCCATTACCAAAATTAAATACTAGCCTGAATTATTCACAAATAATTCTACTACAAGCATCAAAATCTGTGATAAAAAGCAAATGCTCAAATTTCATTTTTCAAAATAGTACACTATTCCTGCAAACTGAAATTCTCCGCTTCACTTTTTCTCTTTGCTTTTGAGGCTTTCGTAACGAATATTTATGAATACATCAGGCTAGACGATTGGAAAATAAAGCTTTGAATACTTTCGGTAAAGTAAAGAAAAGGTAATGAGATAAAAACGAAATGAAAGTCATGTTTTGGGAAAGTATTCATTGATTTTTATCAGTATGATTTATGCTTTCTTCAAAGCTAGATAAAAACAAAGGCCATCTCAATTAGAGACAGCCTTTTATCTGAAGAATATATTTTTCTTTATCCAACTACAACATTGATTATTTTCTTAGGAACGATTATGATTTTCCTCACCGTTTTTCCTTCAATCCACTTTTGTGCACCCGGATGATTCTTGACAGCTTTTTCTATATCAGCATTGGCAGCATCAGCCGGCATTTCTAATTTAAAACGCATTTTTCCATTGAATGATACAGGATAACTAAATGTTGATTCCACTAAATGGGAGGCCTCAAATGCGGGCCATTCTGCATCGCAGATGGATTCTGATTTACCCAATTGATTCCAAAGTTCTTCAGCTAAGTGAGGCGCAAAAGGGGCTAATAGTATCGTAAGCGGCTCAAGGATTTCTCTTTTGTTACACTTTAAGTCGTTTAGTTCGTTTACGCAGATCATAAAGGCACTCACGCAAGTGTTAAATGAGAATCGCTCAATATCGTCAGTAATCTTTTTAATGGTTTTGTGAAGTGCTTTTAATTCATCCTGGGTTGCTTTTTCATCTGATATAGCTAATTCACCATCCTGATTAAAAAATAAACGCCACGTTTTTCTTAGGAATTTATGCACCCCATCAATTCCATTTGTATCCCATGGTTTACTTTGCTCCAAAGGTCCTAAAAACATTTCATACAAACGAAGCGTGTCAGCTCCATAATCTTCAATAATGTCGTCGGGATTTACTACGTTGAACATTGATTTTGACATCTTTTCAACTGCCCATCCGCAAATATATTTGCCATCTTCTAATATAAACTCGGCATTTTTATATTCCGGATTCCAGTTTTTAAACTTCTCAATATCCAGAATGTCATTACTCACAATGTTTACATCAACATGAATAGCTGTAGTTTCGTATTCTTTTTTAAGATTTAGAGATACAAATTTATTAGTGCCGTTTATACGATATACGAAATTAGAACGCCCCTGAATCATTCCCTGGTTAATTAGTTTTTTGTATGGTTCATCTTTAACCACATAACCCATATCATATAAAAACTTATTCCAGAAACGAGAATAGATCAGGTGTCCGGTAGCATGTTCGGTACCACCAATATATAAATCCACATCCTGCCAGTACTCATTCGCTTCTTTTCCTACTAGTGCCTTATTGTTTTTTGGATCCATATAGCGTAAGTAATATGCTGATGAACCGGCAAATCCGGGCATGGTATTTAATTCTAAAGGATAAGCATCTTTATAAACCCATTTTTTAGCTCTACCTAACGGTGGTTCGCCATCTTCTGTAGGTAAAAACTTATCAATTTCAGGAAGTTGCAATGGCAGGTCTTTTTCATCTACCATATACGGTAAATCGTCTTTGTAATATACAGGGAAAGGTTCTCCCCAGTACCTTTGGCGACTAAAAATAGCATCTCGTAAACGGTAATTTACTTTTACATCACCAACTTTATTTTCACGTATATATATCTTTGTTCTGGCAATAGCTTCCGGAACTTTTAAACCATTTAAGAAACCTGAATTGATCATGGTTCCGGCTTTTGAGTCTTTTGAATCATCCCATGTTGACGGATCTGTTGCTTCTTCGCCTTCAGGTACAACCACCTGCAGAATGGGCAGGTTAAAGTGACGTGCAAAAGCAAAGTCTCTGGAATCGTGTCCGGGAACCGCCATGATAGCGCCAGTTCCGTATCCAGCTAAAACATAATCACCAACCCAAATTGGAATTTCTTCTCCGGAAAGCGAATTAATGGCATATGAACCTGTAAATACACCGGTTACTTTTTTAACTTCAGCCTGACGCTCACGCTCTGTTCTTTTCTTTGTTTCCAGTATGTAGTTTTCAACAGCTTCTTTTTGTTCGGAAGTTGTTAGCATAGGAGTAAGTTCACTTTCCGGTGCCAAAACCATAAAGGTTACACCAAAAACGGTATCAGCTCGGGTGGTAAAAATATCCATCTCAATGTCAGAATCTTTTACCTTAAATTTCATTTCAGCACCTTCACTCTTTCCGATCCAGTTACGCTGAATTTCTTTTAGGGAGTCTGACCAATCTACATTATCTAATCCGGTTAATAATCTGTCGGAATAAGCAGATACCCTAAGTAACCACTGACGCATAACCTTTTGTTCAACCGGGTGACCGCCTCTTACAGAAATACCTTCTTTAACTTCGTCGTTGGCAAGTACAGTACCTAAGGCAGGACACCAGTTTACCATTGTATCTGCAAGGTATGCCAATCGATAATTTAATAATATTTCTTGTTGTTCTTTTTCAGATTTTGCTTTCCATTCATCAGCAGTAAACTCAAGATTTTCTGTGCAAGCCATATCTAATCCTTCAGTACCAACAGCATTGAAGGCATCTATTAAGTCAGATATTGGAAGCGCTTTTTTTGCTTGATTACAATAGTAGCTGTTAAACATTTGAATAAATGCCCATTGAGTCCAGTGGTAATAATCTGGTTCACAAGTTCTGATTTCTCTATCCCAATCGTAACAAAACCCAATTTTATCTAACTGTTCACGGTATCGATTCAGGTTTTTCTCTGTGGTGATGGCAGGATGTTGTCCCGTTTGAATGGCATATTGCTCAGCAGGTAAACCGTAAGCATCGTAACCCATAGGATGCAATACATTAAAGCCATTAGATCGTTTGTATCTACTATAAATATCAGAAGCAATATATCCGAGAGGATGCCCTACGTGTAAACCTGCTCCGGAAGGATAGGGAAACATATCTAATACATAAAACTTAGGTCGGTTATGATCAATTTCTACTTTGTAAGTTTTATTATCTATCCACTGCTTCTGCCATTTTTCTTCAATGGCTTTAAAATTGTAATCCATATTTTAAAAAGTATCAAAATTCGAATAAGTAAACCTAAATGAAAGTGGGTTTATCTGTGAATCTGCGAAATTATAAAATCTTTTAGAATTTGTAAGTGATTTGATAAAGGAGTTTGGTAAAACTATGGATAGTTTGAGAATTATTGTTCTGTGATTATCAAATGGTCTTATATCAAAAATGATATTTAGTAATACAATGAATAATTACATAAATGTTTTGTTTAAGGATGGTCATCCTATTTATTTTGTGAGCAATCTATTTAGTCTGCCATGTTTAGTAGATTGTGTTTGCTTTGATCTGCAATCATAGTAATAATTCAAAAGTTTTTTTAAATTTGCCCGTCGTTAAGAAAAAAGCACCCTTTATTTTATAAGAATTAAAATATTTTGTGCCCACCACAATTCGGCCCCTTAGTTCAATGGATAGAATACTGGATTCCGGTTCCAGCGATATGAGTTCGAATCTCGTAGGGGTCACTACAAAAGCCAGTAAACGTTTTCGTTACTGACTTTTGTATTTTTTTAAACACAGGTCGCA
>JBNKGY010000215.1:0-7327 GCA_050290065.1 Marinilabiliaceae bacterium | reverse complement strand
AGATTTGGATGTCCTATTTATACTTACGAAACAATAATTGATACAGCAGGTATTGTTTTGGATATTGACAAAGAGCAGGAAGTTGAATTAGATCAGGATGAAGGTTCCTCAAAACAACCCGGAGGAAAATACTCCAATAAATCTCTTGAAGAATTAAAAAAATTATTACAAGATGCTGTAAGTAAGGAAGATTATGAAAAAGCGTCTGAAATAAGGGATGAGATCAAAAAAAGAAGTGCCTCATAATTCAGTTCTTCTCAAAGCTTAAAAGTATGATGCACAATTAGTAAGAAATTATATCTTTGTTCAGGTTTGAATATTTTTCATATGTGTTCAGTTACTACAACTCATCATGCTTAAAAAAATACTTATCTCCATTTTTTTTCTTTTTACACTAATTCCTCAATTAACATTTGCCAACACTGTTATAGATGCTTCCGCTACAGAAGGAATATCTATAGTTAGTATCACCAGGGGTTTAATTGGGATGTTTGTACTTATAGGTATTGCATGGATTTTCAGTATAAATAAAAAAGCTATTAACTGGAAAGTAGTTGGAACCGGATTAGTTATTCAGTTGACTCTTGCAATTTGCATTCTTAACATTCCATTTGTTCAAAGCTTTTTTGATTTTATTAGCAAACTTTTTGTTCAGGTACTAAATTTCACTGAAGCTGGAACAACATTTCTTTTTAAAAGCTTTGGAACAGGAGTTATCGAAGCACCACTGCTCAATTTTGCTGTGACCATTTTACCGACCATCATTTTCTTTTCTGCTCTCACCAGTCTGCTTTTTTATTATGGTATCATTCAGAAGATTGTTTATGCACTTGCCTGGATTATGACCAAAATAATGAAATTGTCAGGTGCAGAAAGTTTATCAGTTGCCGGGAATATTTTTCTTGGTCAAACAGAGTCTCCCCTCATGATTAAAGCTTATTTGGAAAAAATGAATCGATCAGAGATGCTTTTAGTGATGTCTGGAGGGATGGCCACTTTAGCAGGAGGGGTTTTAGCTGTTTATATAAAAATACTTGGCGCAGGCATCCCTGCTCAGGAGGTGATGTACGCCAAACACCTATTAGCTGCCTCAATTATGGCCGCCCCAGGAGTAGTTGTTATTTCTAAAATACTATTACCTCAGACTGAATCCATTAACAATGAAATAGTGGTTAGTAAAGATCGTATTGGTAAAAACGTACTGGATGCTATTTCGAACGGAACCACAGAAGGATTAAAACTTGCCGTAAACGTTGGAGCAATGCTTTTGGTGTTTATTGCATTTATTGCCATGCTGAACTTCATTTTTATGAAAATTGGTTATTATTCCGGATTGAATGAAACGATAGCCTCAGCAACTAGTGGGGAATATACGGAATTGAGTCTGCAATATTTATTAGGCTATATTTTTTCACCTGTAATGTGGTTAATCGGAGTTTGTAAAGAAGATATTGATTTAGTTGGAAGAGTGCTGGGAGAGAAAATTATCATGACTGAATTTATTGGGTATGTTAGTTTAGGAGATTTAAAAGAAGCCGGGGCTTTTGCTCAACAAAAATCAATAATTATAGCCACCTACGTGTTATGTGGATTTGCTAATTTTGCCTCTATTGGAATACAAATAGGTGGTATTGGTGCAATAGCTCCTGGTCAAAGATTAACGTTAACACAACTTGGAATGAAGGCCTTACTGGCAGGAACACTTGCTTCATTATTGTCGGCTACCATTGTTGGTATGATATTAGGTTAATAATCAATTCATTATTACACCATAAATACTTCTTTAAATATCATTATTCATCTACATTTAATATGAAAATTTACAACCTTTTTATAAATGGATGTAACTTATTCAATTTCACAAACGTCTCATAATTAACATGTATTCAAAAAAAAAATTTAGAATACAGGATCTTAACATAGAAATGCTAGATAATAAGCTTATTTATACAAATTAAATCCATCCTAAAATGAAAAAACTATTAGTAATAACTATTTCTATTCTAACCTTGAATAGCTGTGTTATCAATACAATGTCAGCTCAAGATATTGTCATTGATCAAGTGGAGAAAAGTTTTGACAATATTTCAAAAATAGAAGTAAAAGGCTCTTTTTGTGGAGTTGACATTACAAGTCATAGCAGTACTTCTGTTGAATTTAAAGGCGAGCTCAAAAGTAACAAAGCACGCGATGATATAAAGATTAAATATGACGTAAACGGAACCACCTTACTTGTATGGATTGAAAGACCAAACAATACATGGGGTTCAATTGGTGGTAGGTTAAATTTTATTGCACCTAAAAACACCAACATTACTGTCAACAATTCTTCGGGGAGTGTATATGTGGCTAATATCGGTCAAAGTATTGTGGAACTTAGTGCCAGTTCAGGTAGTATAAAGGCCGAGAATATAGATAGTGATATATCTGTTAAAACCAGTTCGGGAAGTATAAAAGCTTCTGCAATTGGAGGTAACATAAGTGCACGTAGTTCTTCCGGCAGTCAATCACTAAACAAAATTAATGGAAATGTTAATACAGAGCTTTCATCTGGAAGTTTAAAGTTAATAGATGCTAATGGCAACGTTAATGGAATTACATCTTCAGGATCACAATATATTGAAGGTGTTAAAGGTAATGTTCATTCAAAAGCCACATCTGGATCTGTTAAAATTAAGAATGTAAATGGAGACGTAAATGGAAAAACAAGTTCCGGAGGCATTAAACTAAGTAATATAAAGGGGGCTTTAAACCTATCATCATCAAGTGGTGGGCAGTACGGAACACAAATTACACTAACAGGAAATTCTTCTTTTAATTCTTCATCAGGTGGAATAAAAATGGAACTAACAAATAACGAAAACGAACTATCATTTGACTTATCAGCATCCTCAGGCGGGTTAAAAGCCAAAAGTAAAAATGGAAGCAAAAGAATAATTACTGGCAATGGGCCCATTCAAATAACTGGGAGAAGTTCATCTGGGAGTCAGAATTATCAATAGCACTTTGTATTTATTATAAATTACTGTAATTAAATAAAGCTACTAAAATTTTAGTAGCTTTTTCTTTGCAATATTTTTAAGCAAAATACTATATTTAGTATATTATGAATAAACTAAACTGTATAATTAAAATTCAATTATATAGTAATTACACCCAGCATTATATATATGGATTCATTTGAATATTCTATAAATTATCACTTGCAATCTTCACTTAATGAAGAATCACCAGACCGTTATGTAAATGATTACGAAGCAGAAATATTGGTTTACAAATCTTCTGGGGAATTTATACAAATTGGTCGTGTTCAATTCAATATCATTCTTGTAAATCAGGTAAGAGAAAACAATTATAACCTTTTTCATGTTTTCGATGCCTCAAGTTCAATATTAGATTTTGGAATGACTTATGTAGATTTTGAAACCGAAGAATTCAATGATACTTTTATGGAGCTGACTAACAATGAGATGTATTTGGATAATATTTGTTTAATTACTGAATATGATCTTCTTCCTGCTTTTAGGGGTAAAAATATTGGTGCCAAGATTATGAAAGATATCTATCTTAGATTTTCAACCGGAGTTGGAGCCTTCTTTATAAAAGCCATTCCTTTTCAATCATCATTAGATGATAAGGGTAAAAATAGATACAACGAAGAGGATGAGTTTTTGAAAGCCATGAACTTTGGTGATTTTGAGTTTGATGAAGAAACGGCTCAATATAAAATAAATGCATTTTTTCAACGACTGGGATTTAAATATTTAAATGATAACTATTTTTATATAGATAGTAACTTTCAGCAACCAAAACTCATGTCTACAGATTGGTAATTGAGATATTTACCGTATCTTTTTGATTATAGCCAAATACACATCAAAAAAATAGGGAGTAAAGTATTTTGACTTATTGACACATCATTATATGTTACTTACCCAACTTACAATAAAAATAGCTGGTTCACTGTGCTACAATTAAGCAATTAATCTTAATTTTGCTGTAGACAAGTAATACTTATCTTTTCAGACAAAGAAAATAATGTGGCATCATGCTACACCCGGATAACCCAATTTGGGGATTAGAGAAATGAATATGCTAAAACAAAGTTTACAACAAAAGCTGCTTCAAAAGCTATCGCCGTTGCAAATACAGGTGATAAAGTTGCTGGAAATACCTGCAGCTCAGCTTGAGCAACGCATAAAAAAGGAGATTGAAGAAAATCCGGTGCTGGAATTAGAAGGAGAAGGTCGGGATAAAGACAATGATGAGCCTGAAGTAAAAGAATCGGAAGTTGAAAAAGACGAACTTTCAATTGATGAGTATATTCAGAATGAAGATATTCCGGCATATAAACTTCAAGCACGAAACTTCTCAAAAGACGATAAACACGAGGACATTCCATTCTCTGATGGAACAACCTTTCATGAATTTCTAACCGATCAGCTTGGTCTAAGAATTCTTAATGATCGGCAAAAGCTAATGGCTGAACATATTGTAGGTAATATTGATGAAGATGGTTACCTAAGAAGAGAAATCGATGAAATTATTGATGATATTGCTTTCAGCCAGAATGTTGAATATGACGAATGTGAAGCTCTAGATGTTCTTCAAATTGTTCAGGATTTTGAACCTCCAGGAGTAGGTGCGCGTGATTTACAGGAGTGTTTACTTCTTCAACTGGATAAGAAAGATCGCTCTTTTCCGGCAATTAACGATGCCTACAACATCATAAAGCATCATTTTGAAGAGTTTACAAAAAAACATTATGAAAAAATAACCAAGCGTTTACACCTTGAAGAAGAAGATGTTAAAGATGCGTTGTATGAAATATTAAAGCTAAATCCAAAACCCGGGAGCTCATATAGTAATCCGATGACTAAAACGGTTCAGCATATTATACCCGACTTTATACTGGAAATAAAAGATGGGAAGCCTGAGCTTTCATTAAACACCAGAAATGTTCCGGAATTAAGAATTAGTCAGACCTACTCAAATATGTTGGAGGATTATTCCGGTAATAAAAAGAATCAATCCAAAGACAAGAAGGAAGCTGTAATGTTTGTTAAGCAGAAACTTGATTCTGCCAAATGGTTTATTGATGCAATTAAGCAAAGGCAAAACACATTATTATTAACCATGAATGCGATTCTTCAATATCAGAAAGAATATTTTATTGAAGGTGATGAAACCAAGTTGAGACCTATGATATTGAAAGATATCGCAGAAATGACTGATTTGGATATATCAACAATTTCAAGGGTCTCAAATAGTAAATATATACAGACTAATTTTGGGATTTTTGCACTTAAATCTTTTTTCTCTGAAGGAATGCAAACAGATTCCGGCGAAGAAGTATCTACCCGTGAAATCAAGAAAATACTTTCAGAATGCATTGAGAATGAGGATAAAAGAAAACCATTAACTGATGACAAACTATCTCAGATATTAAAAGAAAAATCCTATAATATTGCACGAAGAACAGTTGCAAAATATCGTGAGCAATTAAATATTCCGGTTGCGAGATTACGAAAAGAACTTTAATAAGATTGTATTGTTATTAAGACAATACAATCTATACGATTTTTATATGCTAAAAAAAATTGCCTCCATCTTATCAACCATCCTTCACCCATTATTAATGCCTACGATTGGATTGTTGGTTATTTTTAGTACTCAAAGCCATGTTACCTATATTCCTTTTGAATACAGGAAATTGGTCACCATCATCGTTTTGATAAGTACTTGCATACTTCCTTTAAGTGTAATTCCAATATTTATGCAAACCGGAATTATCAAGTCCATACAAATGAACAAATCCAGAGAAAGAGTAATTCCATTGGTAGTAACAAGCCTCTTTTTTTTAGCTGGCTATTATTTCTTGAAAAAATTTCAATTACCGACCTTTATTCCTCTTTTCTTTTTGGGTTCCCTGATGTCAGTTTTAATAGCAATGGGCATATCATTCTTTTGGAAAATTAGTATTCATATGATAGGCATAGGCGGACTTATTGGCGCTCTAATATCCATGTCGTTAAAGTATGGTGTAAATACCACGACCTGGATGCTTATTGCAATCGCAGTTTCTGGTTTACTTGGCAGTTCTCGGTTGAAGTTAAATGCGCATTCTCCATTGCAGGTTTATGCCGGATTAATTATCGGTGTTATAACAATCTGTACAATAATTCTCCTCTAAAATGTTTAGGTAAATAATCCATAAATCTTTAAGCACATGACCAATACTGAAATTGTACCTTTAGCTCAACTAAATAATAAACTAATCGCTGAAGAAATCAAGCGAATTCTGGAAGATTCCGGAATATATGTTATACTTGAATCTGATAATCCGGCTTCCTCTGTAATGAATGTATACTTTGGATCCGCAGCAAACGACCATATAACAATAAAAGTAGTTGAAGATATATATAAAGATGCTGTAGAAATTATTAAGAAAAATGGCTACGAAAATTTTTTAGTTTAATCTTCTATGGCAACACTTTATATCAATTACAATAAACAAAATAAGCCAACATTTCTGTTGGCTTAAATATTCTTTTTGAATTATAATGTGAAGAAACTACTTTTTACCTCCACCAATTTCAAATCCAACTTTAATTGACATATAATTTCTTGAATCTAAGTCAGAAAGTCCAGTAATTACGTTATATTCCAATCCTAAACGGAAGTGACCTAGTAATAAACCCGCACGTGGTGCAAAACCAAATTTCGAACCATATTCAACAGGTTCCGTATAGGTACTTGCATCCATGCTATTAAACTCAACAGAACCCATCGAATAAATACCAGCTCCTAATCCTACGAATGGACGAACTTTACTATCTCCAAAATAATAATCACCAGTTAACTGGTAGCTTCCCACAGCAGAAATATCTATGCTAGAACCTGCTACATCAGCGCCACCCATAACAGCCCACTCCATTTTTAATCCAAATGCAATATTGTCTGTAAAATTATATTTTGGCTCAATATAAAAACCAATTCCAGATTTATAGCCATCACCTCCAGGTATTGCATATAATGTACCTACATCAACTTTAAATGCCTTGTAATTGTCGCTTTGTGCTGATGCACTTGCTATACCAATAACCATGATGGCTACTAAAAATAATAATTTTTTCATTTTAATATTTAACTTGTTTAAGTGTATAATTGCCAGCAAATATATATAATTTGTTTATTAATAAAAATTACTATTTAAAGCATAATTATTTTTTTATATTCATTAAGATAAATACTTTCTTAATTAGAGTCTGTCTATAAATATTAAATATTAGTAAATCAGATTCTTATCGTGAGTTGTTTTAATTTT
>JBNKGY010000214.1:0-7353 GCA_050290065.1 Marinilabiliaceae bacterium | reverse complement strand
GAACAGGTCGGATACCAACCTGGTTAGCTTTTCACTACTTTCCAACACGATTTTCAAATAAGAATCCACATCTTCCCTGGTTAAGGTATCCTTTTTTATAATCATGGTTTCGATATATCCATGAATAATAGCCAGCGGACTTCTTAAATCGTGAGAAACATTGGCAATCAATTCCCTGCGAAGCTGATCCACCTTCTTAAGCTCTTCTATATTATTTAAAATGGTATCTGACATGCTGTTAAAAGTTGAAGCCAGGGTTGCCAGTTCTCCATTATGATCAGATTCTGGAATACGAGCATGCAAATCACCTTCTTTAAATTTATTAACGGTTTGTATGATGACTCTTATATTCCTTGTTAACATCCATATTAAGGTAAGGCCTATTAATAAGGCGGCCACTAATGTAATCACAAAAGAATTCAGTCCTACCCGAAGCCAATAACTTCTGGAAATAGCCGCAGTAATGTTCTCATACTTTTCACTGGCCAATACAATATACACATACCCTAAAAACTGATCTCCATCCAAAACCTTAGTGGCAGAAAATATGGTTTTATGAGTTGGATTTCTGGGATCATCCCCCATCACTAATGCCTTTCCTCCTGTGGCAATAAATTTTTTAACAGGCTCCACATCCACCCTACTCAGCTTTACTTTTTTATCGAGCACAACATAGGATAGTATTTTTCCATCAGGACTTACCAGATACACTTCAATACCAGGGTTAACAGCCATCATTGAGTGCATAATCATATCCAGTGATTCTTTATTGATTTCGCCATTACTGAATGGAGGTGCTTCTTTAACCAGATAATCAGCAACATCAGCATTCAACCGTTGAGTGGTTTCCAGATAATGTTTATTGGAGGCAACAATTGTTATAATGATGTAAGCCAAACCTACAAACATAAGCATGATAAAGAAGGTAAAAGATAATCGCCAATACAAACTGCGTTTTTTACTGAATGATTTCATAAACATTATATTTCATTTGTGTCCGGTGAAAATTTTAAATTGTGGCTATAGCCCTTAGTAAATAACAGTCTTCTCACCCTTTCATTTAGTCCGGCATAAATCAAGGTCTTGTACAAAATGGGCATTAGTAATGATTACAGATTATTATTTTACTGCATTTTACATCTCAAATAAACATTGTAAAAACTAAATTCCATCCTGTCTTTGTCAAAAACAGATTATCGTATAGATTTTCTGCCAGTTTTAATTTTATGTATTCCCTAAAAAGGAAAAAACTCGCTTTAAGGGAGACTTAGTTCGACATAACTCATCTATAATTCATCATTAAACCTATAACCTACACCCCATGTAGTCAAAATAAACTTAGGCTGGTTTAAGTCCGGTTCTATTTTAGCTCTTAAGCGGTTTATATGCGAATTTACCGTATGTTCATAACCATTAAATTCATATCCCCACACCAGACTTAATAATTGGTCTCTATCGTAACTCCTACCCGGACTTTGGGCCATCAGCAATAATAAATCAAACTCTTTGGGTGTAAGATCAATTCTTTCGTTATTTAAGGTCACCTTTCTTTTTTCCTCATCTATGCACAATTCCTCAAATTCTAATTTAGATGAAGTTGACTCACTTTTCTCTTTCTTATTTTGTTTTTGACGACGTAATATGGCTTTTACTCTGGCAATGAATTCCCTGATACCAAAAGGCTTAGTTATATAATCATCAGCACCGGACTCTAATCCCAACACCTTATCTATTTCTTCCGATTTGGCCGTAAGCATCAAAACAGGTGTAAAATTATCCAGTGCTCTCATCTTCTGACAAATACTGATACCATCCATTTCCGGTAACATGATATCCAAAATCACCAAATCGGAACTGCTGGCCATGGCCATTTCAAAACCTTTTTTCCCATTGGAGGCCACCTGTATTTCGCAATCCAAATCTTTCAGGTGAATATCTATTAATTTGATGATATCCGGATCGTCTTCTACAATGAGTACTTTATACATAATGATTCTATTTTTTGTTAAAGTTAACGCTTAAGTATCACAAAAGTATCACGCCGATACCTTAACGATTTTGTAGTATTTTAAAGTCAGTAAAATCTTGTTTTGAAAACAGTCATTTACGAAAATTCACTCCAGATTTTTAACACCCGGAAGACCACATTCTTAAACTTTTCTTATCATAGTCTGAGTTTTTCCACTAACCATATCATATTTAGTGTTCGTCTATAAAGTCCAACTACTGCGTTGTTACTCAAAACCTAAATCCTCATATACACTAGTATACTGCGGTTTGAATTTTTCACATGCCTTGTATTTAAACTTTATAATCCAAAGACCCGACTTTATGGACAGGCACTATTTAATGGAAGCCAGTTTAAGAACAGAAAATATTACTATTGTTTCATTTTAATAAGTTCATAATTTTATTGATATGTAGCTTAAAATGACGCAAAAACCTGTAATCATACCCTTAAGTGACGCATTGCCCTCATCACTTGAGTTTAGCTCGGTATTATTAAACTAATTGTGAAAAAGTTAAGCAATATTAGATATGTAGAAATCGTTTAAATTAATTTCTTTTCCTTTATTTGCGCATCAATGGTAGCAATTGTGATCATATTTAGTACCTCACGAACAGAACTACCTAACTGAAGAATATGAACTGGACGCTTCATTCCTAATACTATTGGACCAATTGCTTCTCCGCTCTTCATTACCTGCATTAATTTGTAGGCTATATTGGCAGAAGAAAGGTTAGGAAAAACCAAAATATTAGGTTCATTATTAATGAAATCAGAAAATGGATAGTTTTCCTTTAACTCATCCTGATTAAATGCAAAATTGGCTTGCACCTCACCATCTGATATAATTTCAGGGTACTTATCTTTCATTAATGCAGCGGCCTTCCGCACCAGCTTAGGTTCGGCATCATCCGAGGAGCCAAAGTTGGAATAAGCCAGAAAAGCAACTTTGGGTTCCATATTCATCATCTGCTGCACTGCTGTAGCTGCTTGAAAAGCAATATCTACCAATTCCTCAGATGTTGGATTAGAAATCATAGTTGTATCTGTGAAGAACAGTGGTCCTCTTTTGGTTAACATCAGATACATACTGGAAACCTTTTTGCCAGGTATCTCGGTACCTAGAATTTGCAATGCCGGTCGGATTGTTTGTGTGTATCTTCTGCTTATACCGGAAATAATGGCATCCGCTTCGCCCACTTCAACCATCATACAACCAAAATAATTACGCTTGGTCATTTCGTTATGAGCCTCGTATAAATTATATCCCCTGCGCTGCCGTTTATTAAAGAAAACTTTGGCATAACGCTCAACCATCTCTTTAGAAGATTTACTTTGAGGATTGATAATTTGAGTATCTCCCAAATCTAAATTATACTTATCAATTAAGCCTTGAATGCGATCTTCATCACCAAGCAAAATAGGCACCGCAATTCCTTCATCCAAAGCAATTTGAGCAGCTTTGAGAACCCTATAATCCTCAGCTTCTGCAAATACGATACGTTTTGGATTATGCTTAGCCTTGTTCGTTAATCTTCTAATAATCTGATCATCATGACCCAAACGTTTCACTAATTTGGTTTTATAATCTTCCCAATCGGTAATTTCATATTTGGCCACACCACTCTCCATAGCTGCTTTTGCAACAGCAGGAGCCACTTCTGTTAACAAACGTGGATCTAAAGGTTTGGGTATAATATATTCGCGACCAAAAGTAATCGTATCTTTATTATACGCCTTTATTACAACATCGGGAACAGGTTGCTGAGCTAAATCAGCGATAGCCTTTACCGCAGCTAGCTTCATTCTTTCGTTAATGGCAGTGGCTCTTACATCAAGTGCACCTCTGAAAATAAATGGAAAACCCAACACGTTATTGACCTGATTCGGATGATCTGACCTTCCTGTAGCCATCAATACATCATCTCTTGTAGACATGGCCACCTCATATTCAATTTCAGGATCAGGGTTCGCCAAGGCAAACACGATAGGATTAGGAGCCATGGTTTTTAACATCTCTGGTGAAAGCACGTTTCCTTGCGACAGACCTAAAAACACATCCGCACCCACCATGGCATCTTTCAGCAAATGCAGATCTTTATCAGTAGCAAATTCCTTTTTTATCGGCGTTAGATTCTCTCTGTCTTTACGGATAACACCCTTTGAATCACACACCACAATATTATCTTTACTGACACCCAGTTCAATAAATATTTTTACACAAGAAATAGCAGATGCGCCTGCTCCTGAAACTACCACTTTAACATCTTTTGCATTTTTCTCAAGTACTTTTAAGGCATTAATCAAACCGGCCCCTGATATAATAGCCGTACCATGCTGATCATCATGCATAATCGGTATTTTAAGTTCCTTTTTTAAACGGTCTTCTATTTCAAAGCAATCCGGAGCTTTAATATCTTCCAGATTTATGCCTCCAAAGGTGGGTTCCAGGGCTTTAACTACCGTAATAAATTCTTCAATATTTTTAGTATTTAACTCTAAATCAAACACATCAATTCCGGCAAATATCTTAAAGAGCAAGCCTTTTCCTTCCATTACTGGTTTTGAAGCCTCGGGACCAATATCGCCTAACCCAAGTACGGCTGTTCCATTGGATATAACAGCTACCAGGTTTCCTTTGGCTGTGTATTTATAGACATCTTCGACATTTTCGGCAATCTTCCTACATGGTTCAGCTACACCGGGAGAATAGGCTAATGCTAAATCTCGCTGCGTTTTGGTAGCTTTGGTAGGTATAACTTCAATTTTTCCGGGAGTTCCTTTGGTATGATAGTCAAGAGCATCCTGAACTCTTATTTTTGAATTTGCCATAACAATGAGATTAACAATTAATGTAGAATTACATAAAGTTAACCATTATTGGCATAGAGTGTTTATGAATTATCTCAGTAAAAATTTTTTTTTGTAAAGATATATGGAGAATAAATCATTTAACCAGAAACAGCAATGAAACAACTATGATGCAGTGAAACCTTAATACAACAGATCATTACATTCATTTTACATAACCCTTCATAGCGATGTTTAAATGCAAAATTCGAGGTAAACAATAATTCTTTATTACAAAACTAAAAATACAAATCGCGTTTACCGCCTTTAATTTTCTCCAGACGCTCAACTAATTTCGTCTTAAACCGTTCGTCTTCATAAGTTTTAAGCTCTTCAGTTATTAACTGATAACCTTTGGTTTTTGTTTCTTCCGGTGCATAATCTTCCAGATATTCTGCCAAGGTTAATATGGCATTAGGCTGACAGAAACGCTTGATAAAACCTGGTACCGAAAACTCCATAAAGTGTTCCCCCGTTCTGTCTAACCGATAACAGGCTGTACAAAAAGAAGGTATAAAACCTTTTCCAACCAACTCTTCCATTACTTCATTTAAGGAACGGTTGTCCATGATTTCAAACTGCTCATGATCAATATCCTGTGCATCCTCACGTTGGGTATACCCTTTCATTTCAATATTCGTACCCCCATCAATTTGCGAAACACCATATTGAAGCACCTCATCTCGTATTTCAGATGGTTCTCTTGCCGTTAGTATTAAACCGGTGTATGGAACAGCCAAACGAAGTATGGCCACCAGTTTGGTGAAATCTTCATCAGAAACGGCCCATTTTTTATCCACCTCAATTCCGGATGCTTCCTGTATTCTGGGAAAGGATATAGTATGAGGACCAACGTTAAATACAGCCTCAAAATGGTTAACATGACGCAATAATCCCATCACTTCAAATCTCCAGTCATACAACCCGAGTAAGGCACCTATCCCTAAATCATCAATCCCACCTTCCATGGCACGATCCAAACCAGTGATACGCCAATCATAATCTCTTTTCAAGCCACTCTTATGAACTTTTAAATAGGTTTCATGATGATAAGTTTCCTGAAAAATCTGATAGGTTCCGATACCGGCTTCTTTAACCACTTTGAAACCTTCCACATCAAGTGGTGCTGCATTAATATTAACGCGTCGAATTTCTCCATTTTTATGCTTTACCGAATAGACGGTTTTAACTGTTTCAGCTATAAATTTGGCGTTGTATTTGGGATGTTCTCCATAAACCAGAATTAATCTTTTATGACCTGCATCCTCCAGTGCTTTTACCTCATCTTTTAAATCATCACTGGTTAATGTAGTTCGTTTTTGAGACGTATTCTCATTTCTAAATCCACAATAAGTACAGTTATTAATGCACAAATTACCAATATAAAGGGGTGCAAATAGTACAATTCTCCTACCATATACACGCTCTTTAAGCGTACGCGCAGCATCCTTTATTTCTTTCACCAATTCAGGATCGTTGGCATTGATAAGTATGGCTGTATCCTGTAAAGACAACCTATTTTTATTCAACGACTTTTGAATAACCTCACGAACTTGTTCTTTGCTAGGATTTTCTGCGTCTTTAAGAATTTTATTGATTTCATCAGCATCAATAAAATTCTGCATTGACTTATCTTCTATCTTATATTTTTGAGGATGATAGATTATTGACATTTGCGCTTCTTTATTTTTAAAAATGCAAAAATAAGTCCTTTTCGGATAAAAAGGTGTAAGAATACCAAATAATTGAAAATTTAATTCATTGACTAATTAAAAATGAGAGAGGAATGGCTAACAAACATATCATTTACTAAATTACGAATCGATTACAAACTACTAAAACAAGGAAATCGCTAATTACTATCATTGTGTAATTTCACCCTTCAAATAATCCTGAATTCCTTATTGCAACTTCAAACAGAATAATACTTTTGAAAATAAAGACTCAGGCTGAGGAATAAGATTTAAAAAGCGATTTCCCAGGGTTTTAATGCTTTACAATGTCATTTGTAACTTTAAACATCTTGAATCAAAGATTAATTGGCAAATACCATTTTTTGTATTTCCACACCCTTGATTTTAATTAATGTTTCTTCCAGTTTTTTCTGCTCATCTGCATCTCCAAAAAGTTCGAGTATGATTAATCCACTTTTGCTGCAGAAATCATCTGTTACCTCATGCATTCCTAAACGGGTTCTGATGGAACATCCAAATTTTGTTAATACCTGCTGTACCTCACCGGCTTCTTTGGTGCGATCGTATACACTTACACCTAAAATAGTAACGCTGTTATTTGAGTTCATATGTCTGGGATTTATTGTTTTACAATAAGTTAATACAACTCAACTGTAAAATCAATAAAAACCTGAAATAAATTGCTACTCTTAGATTGTGTTGAATAGCAGATAGTTTTAACCTTAGTTCGACATAAAATTAATGGATCAGACCGCTTATAAATAATTGGTTTCAAGGAATATTTGCGAAGGCATAGCGTGC
>JBNKGY010000213.1:0-7407 GCA_050290065.1 Marinilabiliaceae bacterium | reverse complement strand
AAAGAAGCCAGCTATTAAATATGACGAAATTATTACAGACCAATTGGCTTTATTTTAAAATCGAACTCAGGTTAATAGGCTGGCTTTTTAGTTTTATAGAGCAGCAATATTTTTATTAAAGATGTCTTTAAACTTATACCTGGTAAGCATGGAGTCATTTATTTTAAAACGAGATCCTTATCCTTTTCATCAGGCTCCTTAATTAACTTATACCGCTTAATCCCCCATATTCCTATTTACGTCGTACCACAGTCGTTACATTATCGATAGTTGATCGGATTCTATTCGGTATTTATTCGGGTACTATTACCGAGCCTTATCCGAACTACACCCGAACAGCATCCGAACAAACCCGAACGCTACCCGAAGCCATCCCGAAGCAGTGTCAGAAAACACCCAAAAAAGACCTTTTTGTGAATAATTTTTACTGATTTTGGCCATTTTTGGAATAATTATCTTCGTTTTTGGCATTTTAGAGAATATTTAGGGTATTTTACTCCTTTTATGCAATCAACATTTTGAGTCGATTTTTATACAGGTTTGATATAGAGAATTATACAAACGTAAAAAGTCATGGTAAAATTACCGTGACTTTTAAATCCGTTTTATTTTTTTATGTAAGTGTCCGTAAACTGATTTTGCTTGTAAATCGTATTGCTGATTATGCTTTTTATTAAGGAACGGTTCTGACATACAGCTAGCTTATAGAGAACCGTTCCAGGGATATTCGCTATTTTTTGAAACATTACAAAAGTTGGCATTTGGGAAGGGTTCTCTATTACCATCAAATAAATCAGAACCGTTCCTTAATTATAATTTATAGCCTATTCCTCTATAGGTTAGATCTTTTAAAACTGTTAGATTTCATTAGATTTACAGAGTGGTAATTGAGCAGATCACAAATCAGCACGAACAGGTTTAATTATTAGTTTGGATAGTATATTGAATTATAGATCATTATTATAAAGAACTACTTACAGATGAATTAATATAAAATTTGAAATAATTTAGATATGAGCAAGATTACTAGATACACTAAGGTTTTAAGAAAATTAAAGCTGGTTATATTTATTGGTATATTATGTGTAGGTAAGACTAATAGTCAAAACACTGAGGTTAACCAGAATGATTATTTAATTAAAGCAATAACCCAATGTGCTCATCATTATTTTGAAGCTGAAAAACCTGATAAATTTCAAGTTTATGTAGTAAAAATAGTTTCAATGAAACAAAATAAAGGTGAATTTTCCATGAGCTACATATATAGTGTTAATAATGAAGATTTAAGAGTTTCACACTATATGCATGTTGATGATAAGTTATTCTTTATAGTAACAGATCAATTACATGATGAATTTGAGTTGCAAAGTAACTGTAATAGAATCAACAACTCCATAATGCATGTTGCTAATAATATAACACATGGTTTAAGACCTGATTACCCAGATAAAGATATGGTTAATGTAGCCAAGGTTGGAATAACCGCTCAAGCTCCACCTGTAATGGTTTGTAAATATAATAGAAATAGATTATTGTATGAGTTTTACTGGAATAGAAGTTTAATAGATCGTAAATATCTGTATTATTATAGAGAAGAAGATAAAGAATAAACCCAAGCTGGGGGATCTGTGATCCTCCGATAAAAATCGGAGCATGCAGTATAATAAGCAAGCTGTAAATCACATTTGAGAGCTGCAATTTGATAAGTTGCAGCTCTTTTGGTTTAGGATAGGCATTGTATTTCGGTTGTAGAAAAACATCTTTTATTGGCCTTAAATAACATTTGAATACATTATTGGAAACAAAAGATATGGTTGTATGAGCAGATTTGAATTATTTTTGCTAACAAATGTTAAACATAAATATAATGAGAAGTAAATTAAGTAATCAGCTAATCAAAATAGTGTTGGGAATTTTTATTTGTTTTCTTTTTGCAAATGAAATACAAGCAAATGTTTCGCTGCCTTCCATTTTTGGTAATCATATGGTGATGCAGCAAAATTCAGAAGTGAAATTATGGGGGTGGGGTAAACCTTTCGAAAATATTGCAGTTAGCACATCATGGAGTTCAGATACCCTTAAAACAGTGGTGAATCATAATGGAAATTGGTCGGTACAGTTAATTACGCCAAAAGCCGGAGAAGTGCAGTCTATCCATATTCAAGGTTATAATACAGTTGAGATATCAGACATTCTTATAGGAGAAGTGTGGTTGTGTTCAGGTCAGTCCAATATGGAGTGGTGTGCCAGGTACGGTATTATCAATGGAGAAGAAGCCATAAAGAATGCTACGAATAATGAAATTCGGTTTTTTAATGTGGTTTGGAGAACCTCGCCTTACAAATGCATTGATGTGGCAGGAGAGTGGGTAAAGTGTACCCCTGAAACCATGCCTGATTTTAGCGCCATTGGCTATTTCTTTGGTAAGGAATTAAATGAAAAGCTTCAAGTTCCGGTGGGTTTAATCAGTTCAAACTGGGGAGGAACACCTATTGAGTCATGGATTCCCGAATTTGAGATTCTATCCAACTCTGAATTGTGCGATGCCGCAAGTAAAGTGCCTTATTTTCCATGGGCACCAAGTAAGCCAGGTTATACTTATAATGCAATGATTGCACCTTTGATGCCTTTTCCTATGAAAGGGGTATTGTGGTATCAGGGCGAAGCCAATGTGGATAATGCTTATGCCTATACAAATATGCTGGAGACTTTAGTAAACAATTGGCGCAAAAATTTCGAAACCGATTTTGCATTTATATATGCTCAAATCGCTCCATACAACGATTACCAGCTAGATAAAGGAGTAAAAGTTCGCGATGCGCAACGCAGAGCTTTACCCGAAATCAGTAATTCAGCCATGGTTGTGCTGGGAGATATTGGTGATACCACAAATATCCACCCCAAAAATAAAATAGATGCAGGAAAGCGCTTTGCACAGACAGCATTGAATAAAGCATACGGACAAAGCGAATATCCTGTATCAGGTCCTCTGTTTAAAGATTATGTAGTGAATGGCAATAAAGTGGAAGTCACTTTTGACTATAGCGAAGGTCTGTATGCCAATCAAAAACAACTAGATATGTTTGAATTGGCAGGCGAAGACTTGAAATGGCATCCTGCCAAAGCAATTATCAAAGATGGTAAAGTGGTTGTAAGCTCAAAAGAAGTGAAGAAACCCATACATGTTCGTTTTGAATGGAAGAATGCAGTAATGCCATCTCTTTTTAATAAATACGATTTACCCGCTTCAAGCTTTACAACACTTGAATGGCGTAACGCAAAACATTCATTGTAATTAAATAAATTAGTTTTGGAGCAGATGTCACTAATCTTTTGAACATGATTCTGCTCCCAACTTAATTTATACATAAAACTCAGTGTCTTAGTGTCCCTATGTTCATCATTCTTGATACTTGCATCTTGATACTTAATTATGATACTAACCTTAAAAAATATGAAAAACCTCCTTTTAGTCTTTTTAATTGCATTAAGTATTGGCCTTTCGGCGCAATCACCTCGAGAGCGAATTAACTTTGACGATCAATGGTTTTTTGCATTTGGTCATCCTTTTGATAAAACAAAAGATTTTAACACTGGAACAGGTTACTTTTCATATCTGGCCAAAGCCGGATATGGCGATGGAGCAGCTTCTAAAGGTTTTGACCACAGAGCCTGGCGTCCGTTGGATCTGCCTCATGATTGGGCCATTGAAATGCCATTTGATGCCAAAGGAAGTCATAGTCACGGGTACAAGGCAGTAGGACCTGGTTTTCCTGAAGTTTCCGTAGGGTGGTACCGAAAAACATTTACCATTAATAAAGAAGATTTTGGGAAGCAGATATTTTTGGATTTTGATGGAGTATCCAGAGATTCAAAAGTATGGGTAAACGGACACTATTTAGGTAATGAACCAAGCGGGTACCAGAGTTTTAGTTACAATATTACCGACATACTGAATTATGGAGGTGATAATGTAGTGGCGGTTCGAGCTGATGTGAGTATGGAAGAAGGATGGTATTACGAAGGCGCCGGAATTTATCGTCATGTGTGGATGCGTAAAACAGCGAATTTACATATTCCCAAGGATGGAACCTTTGTGCATTGTAATATCAATGGTAACGAAACCGAAGTAGTGATAGAAACCGAAATAGATAACAGGGGGTTAGAAAGTCAGCAATTTAGTTTAAGACACCAGATTTTAAATAAAGAAGGTGATGTGTTAGGATCAATTGAAGAAGATAAAGTTCTGATTTCGTCCATGAGTAAGAGTCATTTTGTATCCTCAATAATGGCGAGCCAACCTAAGCTTTGGTCGCTGGAAGATCCCTATATGCATACCATGCGAACACAAGTCGTTTCAAATGGAGAAGTTGTGGATGAGTATCTTACACCATTTGGGATTCGCAGTATACACTTCGATGCCGATAAAGGTTTCTTTTTAAACGGGAAGCATGTAAAACTGAAAGGAACCAATAATCATCAGGATCATGCTGGTGTGGGTTGTGCCATACCCGATGAGCTTTTGCGTTGGCGCATACAACAATTGAAACGCATGGGTAGTAATGCGATACGAAGCTCTCATAACCCTGCTACTCCTGAACTTTTGCAGTTATGTGATGAAATGGGGATGCTGGTTATTGATGAAAATCGCCTGATGGGTACAACAGACAAAGCCTTGCATGAATTAGAACGGGTCATGAGGCGCGATCGAAATCATCCTTCCATCATTGTTTGGTCGTTGGGTAATGAAGAATGGGGCATTGAATGCGATGTGATTGGAGAACAAATAACACGTACCATGCAGAGCTTTGCCAAAAATATAGACTCCACACGAGTAATTAATGTGGCCATTAGTGGAGGATGCAATAAAGGTATTGCCAGTGTGATTGATGTGGTGGGCTATAATTATCTGGGCCTGTGGGATACAGACAAACATCATTCAATGTTTCCTGAGAAACCATCCATTGGAACAGAAGAAGGATCAACCTATGCAACACGAGGAGAATACATTGACGATGATGAAAAGCATTATCAGGCTGCTTATGATCAGGAACCAAGAGACAACTGGTATTCTATTGAAGAAGGATGGCAACATTATGCATCACGCGATTATTTGGCCGGCATGTTTATATGGACAGGTTTTGATTATCGGGGAGAGCCTACACCTTATACATGGCCATCGATAACCTCTTATTTTGGGATGATGGATTTATGTGGATTCCCTAAAGACAATGTGTACTACCTGAAATCGTGGTGGCAGGATGAGCCCGTATTGCACCTTTTACCACACTGGAATTGGCAGGGTAAAGAGGGCGATACCATTGATGTTTGGGTATACAGTAATTGTGAGGAAGTAGAGCTTGAGCTAAACGGTAAAAGCTACAGGAGAAAACAAATGCCAGTAAATGGTCATTTAGAATGGAAAGTACCCTACCATCCGGGCACACTTAAAGCCATTGCATATAAGAAAGGTGAGCAGGTATTAACCACAAGCCATAAAACTTCTGGCAAAGCAGCAAAAATTAAAGTGAGTGCACATAAAGCAACATTAAATGCAGATAACAAGGATTTGGCAGTATTAAAGGTTGAGGTAGTGGACAAAAATGGAATTCCTGTTCCTGCAGCAGATAATACAATTCGCTTTGAGATAAATGGCCCCGGAAAAATCATTGGATTAGGAAATGGAAATCCAACATCACTGGAGAAGGAGGTTTTTGTAGGTGATTATAGTCAAGCGGTATTGGATGAGGTTGAGATATTAGTACTTACAAGCGATAGTGCCAAAAACCTTTTATCCGGCCTGTTAAAAAAGGAACAGAAGGACATAGCAGAATTACAGAATGCAAAAGTGCTTCATACCTCATTTGATTTAAATAAAGAACCATCCAATTACAAAAGCGTGAAATGGTTTTTTAAGCATGTTGCAGCCGAACAGCGTGTTTATCTGAATGGTCAGTTATTGGATGATTCTGTGGAAGCTCAAAACGGATCTGTAAGATTTGATATCAATCCTGAATTCTTACAAAAGGGAAATAATGAGATTCTTATTGTAGGTGAACCATTCAAGCCTAAACATCAATGGGATAAGCCTAATAAAAAGCCGGGTGTTATACAGATGGTTTGCAGTGCTGACCAGCCACGCCGTAAATTATTCAATGGATTGGCTCAGGTGATCATTCAATCTACATACGATAGCGGTACAATTAAGATTAAAGCCCTTTCTGAAGGATTACAATCTGCAGAAATGTTGATTCAGGTGAAAGAGTGAAGTAATACCAATTAAAACTATAAATGCGCCGATATAATGCCGAGCTAAATTCAAGCTACTTTAGAAATGAAGTGAACTAGAAGTAGCATTTTGAATTTTATTCGATATAATACCAATTTCACTATAAGGTTGGCCAAAGGGAAAAGAATTTACAGAGATCTTCAGCCGTAGTGAACTTTCTTTGTTTGGTAGACATAGAAAGTAAGGCGAAGAAGTTGTATGTTGGAGAAAAATAGCACTCAATTGTACAAGCTTTAATTATCGAATTATCAATGAGTTTATAAAATAATTAATATAAAAATTTACTAACATGATTAAATTGATTCCATTTTTTATCCTGGTCTTATTACTGGGGTCCTGTTCATCAAAAGAAGCCTTTATCAGTTATAACAGTCCGGATTTGCAATATCAGGGTCGTATCCTGATGAAGAAAGATGCTGCCGAATTTTCATGGCCGGGTACATCTGTTAGCATACAATTTGAAGGAACTGGAATTGCAGCTACTTTGCAGGATTTAGATACCGCAAATTATTACAATGTCATCATCGACGATAAAGTGGTATCGAAACTACACACGGATACAATTAAAAAAAGCTATGTGCTGGCTAGCGAATTAGCTGAAGGTAAACACCATCTGCAATTATTTAAACGCACAGAATGGGATAAGGGTAAAACTTTATTTTATGGTTTTCAATTAGCAAAAGGCACCAAAATTCTTCCGGCAGCTGCACCTAAAAAAAGAAAAATAGAGTTCTATGGTAATTCTATTACTTGTGGTTGTGGTAATGAGGACTATAGTACAAAAGATCGCTGGTTTGGTTATTTTGAAAATAACTATGAAACCTATGCTGCTATCACCGCCCGACATTTTGATGCACAATACCAGTGTATTGCAAAAAGTGGGATTGGTGTTGTGGTGAGCTGGTTTCCTATGATTATGACGGAGATGTATGACAGAACCGACCCAACAGATTCCACATCTACCTGGGATTTTTCTAACTACAAACCAGATGTGGTTGTTATCAACTTGTTTCAAAATGATTCCTGGCTGGTTAATATGCCAGAAAGGGAAGAATTCAAAATAAATTTTGGGGACTCAGCTCCCAGTGATGAAGAGTTAGTAGCGGCTTATAGAGATT
>JBNKGY010000212.1:0-7439 GCA_050290065.1 Marinilabiliaceae bacterium | reverse complement strand
CAGTATACTAGCGTATATGAGGATTTGGATTTTGAGCAACAACGCAGTAGTTGGACTTTATAGACGAACACTAATTAGTGCTTTATCAGAACTTTCTTGCTAAACACTTCATTACTATTTGTCAATTTAAGTAAGTAGATTCCTGATGGAAAATTTGACACATCAATAGCACTCTTTTCTGTATTATCACGATCTATACTTAGTACTAATTGCCCATTCATATCAAAAATTGTAAGCATTGAAGATTGGCTTACCTTATTTGTAAAGTAATGATCCACAAACAACATATCATTTGCCGGCACAGGCCAAACAGACAATCCACTCTCCAAAATATTATTCTTAATTGCAGTATAATTTCCCAAGGTTAATTGATATACTTGCTCTGCAGTTAGTGCATAATTGTAAATTAGGAAATCATCCATATTACCATTAAACATTGGATCAGGCCATTGACTACGTCCGATATAATTAAACACGGGTTTAAAATCAGCAGGACTAATAGTAAAACTACTTGATGCATCAACTGATACTCCGTTTACATACAGATTTACATTGGAACCATCCATTGTAATTGCCACATGCGACCATTGATTGGTAGGTAATGTAGAAGTACTTAGGATTTGTTCAACTCCACCCATATTAATTGAAAATCGCATATCCCCTGAGCCTGAGCTAGGAGTTAAAAACATGTTTTCAGACTGGTCATTACCGAAATCAAATATTCTTTGCCAAGCAGATCCACCTTTCCAATATACCCATGTGGCAATCGTAATCTTTTGCTGGTTTGCAATGGTTGCAGGTAATTGTATGAAAGCATCAGATCCATTAAGAACTAATGATTCAGACCCCACTTTACCCACTCCATATGAAATTCCCCCTAATGAAGCACCATGATTTAGATTAATTGAGTGATCCTGAAGATTCCCTTCGAATTGAAGATGGGTTAAAACGGTTTTTGCACCCGTAGTTATTGCTGAACTTAAGTTTGAATAGGCTGAACGATTTAGTGATTTATCAACAGCTCTGATTTTATAAAAATATTCAATACCTGTAGCAGTTGTATTGTCAACAAAAGATGTAGTAGCCACACTTCGGGCAATTGTATTATATGGTCCGTCAACTGATTCTGAACGAAAAATGGTATATCCTTCAACATCAGGTGCCGTACTTCCTGTCCAGGTTAATTGAATCGATTCCGCATTAGCTGAGGCTACCAACCCTTGCGTTATATCAGGAGCAATGAATTCAACATCAGCATCTACAGGTAAAAATCTCCATTGTTGGTATTTTCCTCCAGTTATTTTTTGATATTGTACAATGGATGAACCATCTAATTTACTTCCTCCAGTTACCATCAAGCATTTTGTATTGTGTCGGTTTCGTATATAAAACCATCCATCTTCTGCATAATCAAGATACCATTGTTGACCGGCTCCATCACTAGAACTCCATTGAACAACATTACCACTATTTTCCCAAAGTGAATTATTAAAGTTATCCAAGGCCATTGATGAATTAGAAACCGGTGTTATCTTAAAATAACTAAAATCGCCTCCTATTCTTGAATCAACAGGACTCACTACCCATTGTTGGTTACTTCCTCCAACGTAAGTATTTTGCTGAACATCTGAACCATTAGAAGTAACACTCCCACTAACTTCCATAACTTTACTACTATTACGATTAACCAATACATAAGTACCATTTATGGCAGGCTGAACATCTTCGCCATACGAAATATTGATCATACGTTCAGCATTTGTTTGCCCTTGTTGGTACCCTGTTCCTCCGGGAAGTTCCATGATATATTCACGTTGAGGACCATAACCATCATAATAAACATCCCTGTCTTTTGATACAAAGCGATACTTTGTTGAAACAGCTTGTCTTTCTGAACCTCCTACAAACCCCTGTATTTTTCCATCTGTACCTCGATAAACAGAAGCCGCTGTCCAATTGGGCCGATGTTCTGCATACCCAAGTCGTTCTCCGTGCGAAATTTTACAAAACTCACCACGTGCCAGCTCTGCAGGCCCCCACCAAACACCTGTTTGCATGCCGTATTCAAGTCCAACCATGGCTTCCATCACATTGTGCATTTCATCACCAGTGGCATGATGACCATTAGCTCTTACAGCGGTATAAAAATTTGCAAAACTATCAAAACTACCTGCAAGTTGATGGGTATTACCTTCATCTAAACGAGCTTTCAATGTATTATACCATTGAAAGGCCTTATCACAATTAAGAGTATTACCTCCGCTTATACGAATATCATCAAAGCGAGGATTATTCCTTAACTCTCCGGCAATATTATAAAAATCGGTAATAGTACCCTGTCCCCATCCAAAATCCGGCTCATTAAAAGGAGAAATTGAGACAACAGTTCGACCTGCATCCTGAATATATTTTGTAGTTTGATCCATTAACTGAGCCCAACGACTTGCATTACCTACATACCAGGAATCAACCGTTTCATGATCATCATTAATCATCACCTTTGTATTGCTATTCGCATAATTGTCAACAATACTTAGTCTCCAATTAAGGTCATCGATTTGTTGAGTAGTCAATTCCAAATCATTAACCAATGGCTCCCATGGAGTGAATGATAACCTGGCAATATCCACGTTTTCAACACCCATATATAAACTACCTCTTTTAAAATTAACGTCCCAAGCCCAGGCTGTATCCAACCCCCATTCAACAGGTTTAGATTCTCCTTGTGCTGATACATCAAATGATACCGTTCTATCCGCAACAGGTTGAGCAATTAAATTATCACTTGTACTGGCAGATTGTGCATCAACCTGCGTAAATTTTAATAATAACATTAAAATTATCGGTATGATATTTCTTTTCATAAATCCAGACTTTTTTTAATATTCAGATAAAACCATCTACAAAAATCAAACTTTCCGTGATAAATTCTGAAAGAAGAAATTTATAGACAGATTTGTAATTTTAATTTACATCAATAACATTTTAAGATTTTTAAGGCTGCATTTTATTCTCTCCTTCTGTAGTCTTTTGAATTTTTTTAAGGGTATAACATCAGGGATATTGCCATCCTCGCCCACATTTTTTTTGAAATTTTAATGTATTTTAAGACTATTGCTCTGAGAAAAACTCATCACTTTAAAAATCAGGATAAAAACTATTAACGTAAAATCCTTCACTCCTATCAATTAATTTTTTAATAAATTTAAATTCATCTTATTTAGTATTATAAATGGAATAGTCAAAATTAGTTTTACTTTACAGACTTCATTATCACGAATTCGTCAAATAACAATAATAAATTCTAAATACCCGATAAAACACCTAAATCAAATGACTTAAATGTGCGCTCAAAATTGCAACTGCAATGGATATAATTACTAGTTTTGAAATCATAACAAATAATTTTATCATCTATGATATTAATTGCAGATAGCGGTTCAACGAAAACAGAATGGTGTTTATTTTCGAAGGAAAATAATATAACTCAATCGTGCATTACAAAAGGAATAAATCCTTTTCACCAAACTTCTTCCGATATTTACAATAGTCTTCAAGAACAATATTCATTACCTCTTTCCAATATTCATGAAATATATTTTTATGGTGCAGGTTGTTCCGATTTCAATAAAAAAAGCATTGTTAAAAAAGCTCTAAATAATTTTTTCAAAGCTCCTGATATAAAAGTATATAGCGACCTTTTAGCAGCGGCTCATTCTTTATGTCAACATTCTCCGGGAATTGCCTGCATATTAGGAACAGGTTCAAATTCCTGTTATTATAACGGGCAGAAAATCATCCAGAATGTTTCTCCTTTAGGTTATATAATTGGTGATGAAGGCAGTGGAGCTGTTATGGGGAAAAAGTTAATTGCAGACCTATTAAAAAATCAGTTAACAAAGTCGCTTATTCACACCTTTTTCGATGTTTATAAAACTTCAAAAGAAGAAATCATGGAACGTATATATAAAACTCCATTTCCAAACAGATACCTGGCTCAGTTCACAAAATTTATTTTAAATCATATTGATGATTCAAAAATTGAATCATTGGTAATGGAATCCTTTAACGAATTTATTGTCAGAAATATACTTCAATATAACCATGCACAAAAACACAATATTAACTTTACAGGAAGCATTGCTTATTATTTTAAAACTCAATTAGAAAAAGCTTTATCAGAACACAATTTAAAGATAGGAACCATTACTCAATCTCCATTACCGGGATTAATAAACTATTACAATTCAATTGTTTAAATAGTACTTGCACGAAAACTCAAGTGGCAGATAAGAAAGCTTCATTTTTGAGGCTTTCGAAGCTCGAAAAATGTGAGTTTACTGCCGTAAATGATCATTTTGAGAGCAAGAGTAACGAAAAAAATGGAGTTTTCTTGCTGACACTAAATAGGATTTTTCATTACTGATAAATGATTTAAGATAAAAAACTGATAATAAAATGGCCAAAAGACACAATAAAAAATTAAGTATCACAGAATCCTCTTCCATATTTGAAAATCTGGAATCAATGTCGGTTGAAGAACTGATCACTAATATAAATCAAGCAGATGCGCAAGTACATAAGGCAGTACAAAAAACATTACCACAAATTAAAGTATTGGTCGAACAAATCATCTTAAGAATGCAAAAAGGTGGTCGTATCTTTTATTTAGGAGCTGGCACAAGCGGAAGACTGGGAGTTCTTGATGCTTCTGAGCTTCCTCCTACATTTGGTATCTCTGAGGATCGGGTTATTGGATTAATTGCAGGAGGCGATCAGGCTCTTAGAAAAGCCATTGAAGCTGCAGAAGATGACACGGAGAAAGCATGGAAAGAATTATTAGATTATAATATAAATACACTGGACACGGTTATTGGGATTGCTGCTTCCGGAACAACTCCATACGTAGTTGGTGGCGTTTCAAAGGCACGTGATAACGGAATACTTACAGCCTGTATTACCTGCAATCATGAAAGTGAAATTGCCAGAATTGTTGAACATCCTATTGAAGTAATAGTAGGCCCCGAATTTGTAACAGGAAGCACTCGTTTAAAATCCGGAACAGCCCAAAAAATGATTCTTAATATGATGACCACTACAATAATGATTAAACTGGGTTATGTTTACGGCAATAAGATGGTGAATATGCAACTGACTAACAATAAATTAATCGACAGAGGAACGCGCATCATCATGGAAGAAACTCATTTTTCTTATCAAAATGCACAAAGCCTGCTACAAAAATATGGATCAGTTAATGAAGTAATTCGAAGATATAATCAAGGAAAACATGATGTTGAGGATTAATTCATTTGCAACATCATAAACACATTAAAGCTGAATAAACCTCGTTAATAACCAAACTCATTCGATCAAAATCCAGAGAATCCATAGTATCAGAATTTTTATGGTAATTTTTGTTACGGTAGAATGCTGTATTGGTTATCATTACAGCGCTATAACCATATTTCCAATAGTTTCGATGATCAGAAAAATCTATTCCGGGCAAATATTCCGGTGCCTTAAATGCTTTCGTTTTTATGATTTTCTGTCTTTTCATTAGCCTACTCACTTTTCTACCAAATTTTCCATTACCAAACTTTTGAACCACAGTAATAAAATCCCCTTTATTCCCATAGAACAGACTTAATAAACCAACAGGATAATGCTGAGAATTTTTATCATCATTAAAATAACCAATCATCTCCAGACAAATCATCCCTTTAATCTTCTCCTTATTATTAAACAAAGAGGTTGCGTGAATGTAACTCCCCATCTGTTTAGTCCTAAAAAAAGGAGGTTCCTCAAGCGTATAGGCAACTAACTCTATTTGATAATTAATTGAATCTCTAGAAATGATCCTGGATAACTCTAATACCCCTACCAGACCGGAAGCATTATCATCAGCACCTTCCTGATTACCTGCAACATCGTAATGGGCACCAATCACTATCTTTTCTTTATGAATATCACCAATACGTCCAACTACATTTTTGTATTCGATTCCATCCACAATATAGGTTTGATAAAAAACGGTATCACAATGTTCAGAAAGCTCGTTAAAGATATATTGAGCGATATCATTTAATGTTTCAATATTCCTGAAGTTCCTACTCTTTTCTGTTTTTGTAATAATCTTTAAATCATTTTCAATTCTTAATACACTACTTCTATTGGATTGAGCATACAAAGAAATTAAACTTGGAAATGACAGGAGGAGAATAATAATATACAGATTATTCAATTTCATAGTCAAGCAATTAAGTATGGTAATAAAAATTCTATAACTAAATACGATTTATTGGATTACAAACATTTGCAATATATTATCTCTTTTAATCCACAAATTAATTTTATAATTGATGATAAATATACATAATATGGAAAACTTTCATCCTAAATAAGAAGAATGTAAAAAAAACTTCAATTATTTTTGCAGGTTTAAAACATACAAGTATATTTGTACCGAATTATTCACACGACTACAATTTGTAATACAATATAGGGTTAGGTTTGGTTAAAAATGGGGATGCCGCAAGGCTCCCTTTTTTTTTACCTCATACTTTGATAATTACTCGCCTCTAGAATTAATAAAATAGAATACAAGTATTATTTCCAATAAATTAAACCACTGTATATATAGCACTTACAGCTTCACGTCAGCTCTTTTTCTTTTTGGAATTCACCAAAATCGCTAGTTTGATAATCTTTATTGCATAAAAAAAGCAAAGCCAAATAATAGCTTTGCTTTCTATACAATATTACAATTGAATTATTCTTTTTCGACTTCTGATTTATCATTAGTTGTTTCTTCCACAACCTCTTCTTCACCAAATTTAAAAATATCTTTTTCCAATAATAAATTGTACCACATAATTACTTTTTTCATATCAGAAACATACACTCTGTCTCTATCGTAATCTGGTAAAATTTCGGCAAAGTAGCTTTTCAACTCATTAGCAGATACTTTGTGGCTAATCGTCTTACCTCCTTCTTCTTTTTCAAAGATATTTTTAAATACATCAGCCAACTTCACATCTCCTTCATCTGTAAATATCGAAATATCCTCAAGGGCACTAATCCGAGAAGTAGCATATGCAGGCATTCTTTTTCCGTCTACTAAAGATTCAACAATTATGCTATTTTTAGCTTGTGAAACCATTTTAAATAATCCACCTTGACCGGAAACCGCTAATATTCCTTTTAACATTTCACTCATTTCAATTCTTTTTTCCCTGTTTAAAATTTGATTGCAGATAGCAATATTGTATTTAAAAATTTCAATGCAAAAATAACAGATTAGAATAAACTAAAAAGACCTTTCTAAACTTATTTTGAAATAGTTTATCGTAGCTTACAATCTTAACCTGAGTTCGATTAAAATTAGCGAGCTCAAATTTCAGTAAATGATTGATTTACAATATAAATTTTTGAGACAT
>JBNKGY010000211.1:0-7503 GCA_050290065.1 Marinilabiliaceae bacterium | reverse complement strand
TCTCAAAAATTTATATTGTAAATCAATCATTTACTGAAATTTGAGCTCGCTAATTTTAATCGAACTCAGGTTAATAGCATGAAATTATAGCACTAATATCATTGGGATGTTAGCGCTATAATTCTATGTTTTGCTCATTTTAGATTTCAGTATAACTCATAACGCTTCATAAGCATAGTAGCGTATATTTTTTATACTGATCATGTTGGTAATCATTTTACCAGCTGCAAGTGCATCATTTCCAAATTATCAATTGAAATAACACTTTGTGCATTTACCTGAATTCTGTATTTTCTATGTGGTAACATATCGAAATAGTTATCAGAAAATTCTGCTTTTTGATTCCTCATCTTTAGGTATAACTGACGTACAAGCTTATCGCTTTCAAGCACCAGATAATTTTTTCCATCTTTTTGAATCAAATCAGTCTCAATATGAGCCTCAGGTAAAGTCATAAACTTTGGCTTTACCAAATACACCAGATTATCAGCAAGTAGGTTATCTTTTTGTTTTAACTGTAAATGGATTACAACATCGTTTTTCTTCTTCTTTTTTAATAGCTCTTTTATATTAAATGACCCAATTTGAGAGCTGCTATTAGAATTTAATGTTATTGGCAATTCATACCGTGAAACCTCATTGCCCTCAAAATCCAAAACTGACATAAGCAACAAAGCTGGTTGAGCTTGCTGCAAATCAGAAACCCCGTATACAACCAGTTGATCAGCATCTTGTTGTATGGTGACAATTACCGGTTCATAGGATTTTTTAACCGTGTAATGCATGGCTTTCCAATTGTGATAATAATCGGTACTACTCCAACTGGCAACCGGCCAGCAATCGTTTATTTGCCAGTACAGGGTACCCATACAATAAGGCATAGCCATCCGATGCGCTTCAATGGCCTTTTTTGCTCCACGCGCCTGCAATATATGGCTCATGTATAAAAACTGCTCAAAATCTTCAGGCACAACGGGGTACTCCCAACCCATGTATTCTTTGATTCTTAAATTTCCAATTCCACTGCGCTGATGAGCGGCCATAACCTCTGATTCTATATTAAAATCTTCCTCAATGGCATATTTTTTAACTGTTTCAAACTCAGGGAAAGACTGAAAACCATATTCACTGATAAAGCGGGATTTGTATTTATTAAAATCCTCAAAAGGATGCAAACCGTGCCATACACCCCAGTAATGCATATCGCCGGAGGTAGTTTCATAAGTGGCATGCATCTCTGGTTCATAGCCAGCTTGTGGTGAAGAAGGCCAATAGTCAACTCCAACCACTAAACTATCCAGTACTTCAGGCAAAACCTGATGAAAAATATCAAGGTAAGCCTTTTGTAATTCTTCCCGCTGATCTTTAGTATAGCGTTGTTTCCATCCCCAACCACCATCACCATAGTAATGCCAGGCTGTATTGATTTCATTATTTCCACACCATAAGGCAAGACACGGATGGTTACGCAATCGTTTTACATTATCAATCGCTTCCTGTTTTACGTTTTCAATAAATTCGCTATTGCCAGGATACATTGAACAGGCAAACATAAAATCCTGCCAAACCAACAATCCGTTTTTATCACACAGCTCATAGAAATAGTCATTTTCGTAGATTCCTCCACCCCATACACGTAACATGTTCATATTTGCATTCACGGCATCTGCAATTACTTTTTCGTAATCTTTTTGCGAAACGCGTGGTAAGAAACTATCATTAGGGATATAATTAGCACCCTTGGCAAAAACACGAACTCCATTTAACTCAAATAAAAACGATTCTCCGAATTCATCTTTTTCTCGCACCAGTTTTATACTTCGCAACCCTGTTTTTACCACGTGCTCCGCTACCGGGGTATTATTTCTGATGATTTGAATTTTAAACTCGTACATATTCGGCTTACCTAATCCGGCACTCCACCACAATTTTGGATTCTCAATATCGAACGGAATCATTATTGTTGATAGACCTTTTTTAACAGTTACTGCTTTTGATTCCAGTTCCTGATTATCGGAAAGATTATATAAAACAATTGTTGCGTTAAAATTTTCTTCTGCACTAATCTCAATGTCCGCATTTAATTCAGCAAGCTCTGCATTTACCTTTTGCTGCTTAATGGAAAAGTCGGTGATAATCGCATCGTTCCATGTCAACAATTCAACTGGTCGCCAAATGCCTGAAGTCACAAAACGAGGCCCCCAATCCCAACCATAATGATAACCCGCTTTACGAGTAAAAACAGATACCTTTTTATCTCCTAACCCACCATTTTCTGATTGATCATTATTGGCCGGATAATCATATGGAGATGCTTCATATAACTCTAGTCCTTTTTTGATTGGAGAATGGAAATATACTTTTAAGATATTAGTTCCGGTAACTGCTGAGGACTTAATTTCCACATCCCAACTACGATGCATATTATTTGCTTGCAGCAATAAATGATCATTCAAGTAAACATCGCCATAAGTATCTAAGCCATGGAATCGCAGCATCAGTCTATCATGTTTTAAATCGACGTCATTTAACTCAATAGTCGTAGTATATATCCAATCCTTCTTATCAATCCACTGTAAGTCTTTTTCATTTGTACGGTAGAAAGGATCTTCAATCTGACCATTATTTAATAAATCTGTATGGATTGTTCCAGGAACCGTCGCTGAACCAGAATGATCACCATCCACTTCCTGATAACTCCACCCGTTACTGATTGTTTTAACAGACATACTTTCAGTTTTTTGCGGTTGACATGCAGTTATTAAAAACAAGCTGCACATTATTGTTATGGATATATTTTTCATGAGTTTATTATTTAGTAATTTGACACAAAAATCTAGATACAAGTATCAAGATTGATGAACACAGAGACACAAAGGCACTGAGTTTAAATTTTTTTCTATTCTTCTTTCATTCTTCTTTGTTCCAGATCTGTAATTATTTCTACCATTTTTTTATCGCTGAGCTTATAAAACATGATGACTAATCCGGATAGAAGAGCAGCGACACCAGGAACCCAACTCATCATATATTTAATTCCATTGATGGTTTCCGGTGCTTGATCGGTATTCGCTTTAAAACCATAAAATGACAATAACCAAAGCGTTATGGACCCACCAATGGTCCAACCTAATTTTTGTGACATACTGGATGCTGAGAAAATCAAGCCCGTTGCCCTCCGTCCGGTTTTCCATTGTGAATAATCAGCAGCATCGGCATACATCGACCATAACAACGGGAAAATAATACCTGCACAAAAACTAATGAGTGCCTGAAGGGTGTAGATAAGCCATATACTTTCTTTATCTACAAAATAAAACACAGCGCTTAATACTGCAGCTCCAAACATAGCGAACATAAACGTTTTTCGTTTACCTATTTGCGAAGAAACCGGTTTGGCCATCATCACCCCAATCATGTTGGTTGCCTGGCCTAAAAAAAGATATACCGTACTAAATGTAAGTGTAGTTGCTGAAAATACCAGTGCCGCATCATCGATCACGTAGTATTTAAAATAATACAAAGCCACTCCGTCTCTAACTGAATTAAAAATTAAAGTGGCCACTCCAGCTCCCAATAAAATAAACCAGGGGATATTTCCACCAAGATTCTTCAGGTCTTCCTTTAAGTTATTCTTTTGCGATTTCGGAGGCGAAATCCTTTCTCTGGTCCAGGAAAAAGTTAGTATAAAAAAACAAACAGCAATTATACCCACAACCATCATGGTATACTGATACGAAGATGCTTCGGTAAAACTACCTTTAAACCAATCAACCAGTGGTTGGTAAATAAGCACAACCAATATACTTCCTGCAAAAGCAAAAACCATTCGATAGGAAGCAAATGAAGTTCGGTCATTTGATTTGGGCGACATCACCCCCAACAAACTGGCATAAGGAACATTAATAGCCGTATAGGCCATCATCATCAAGGTATAGGTAAGATAGGCATATATAATTTTTCCGGTTAAACCAAAATCAGGTGTGGTAAACATTAATACTCCAATGATACCAAAGGGGATGGCTACCCAAAGTAAATAGGGGCGGAATTTTCCCCACCGCGTGTTGGTACGATCAGAAATAATACCCATGATGGGATCATTGGCTGTATCCCATATACGGGTGACCAGAAGCATGGTGCCCACAGCTGCGGCAGAGATAACAAAAACATCTGTATAAAAAATAGGCAGGAATATGGAAAATATCTTCCAGAACATGGATGATGCTGCATCTCCAAATCCATATCCTATTTTTTCCCTTATGCTAACTTTATCATTCATTTAATTGTGCGTATTTGCTGATGGCAGCAATAAAAAATACTCCGTTTTTAATCCAATAACGTCATGAAACCTTGATTACTATCTACCAATGAATTAATGGTATTTACCGACTCATGTGAAAATAATTTATCCTGAGGCGAATTTATACAATAATCAACTAACTGTTCTATAGTAGAAGTAGCCACATGCATACGTGTATCTGATGAGGCATAATAAATAAATACTTTTCCGTCATCATCTTTTATCCATCCATTGGAGAAAACAACGTTAGATACATCGCCAACCCTTTCCTCTTTTAAGGGAGCTATAAAATGACCGTGAGGTTTATGGGTAATGATCCAGGGTTTTTCCAGATCGGTCATAAACATATACAACGTATATCTCAGTCCGGCAGCAGTATTTCTAACCCCATGAGCCAGTTGCAACCATCCCCGAGGTGTTCTGATCGGAGCAGGTCCTAAACCATTTTTTACTTCATAGATGGTATGGTAAGTTCTGGCATCAACAATCACCTCTTCTTTAACCTCAGGATTTTCAATGGTATCTGACAATCCAAATCCAATACCACCTCCTTTTCCGGTATCAATAAAACCATCCTGAGGGCGTGTATAAAAAGCATATTTACCTTCTACCAAATGAGGAAACAACACCACATTCCTTTGTTGCCCTGTTGTTGAAATCAAATCGGGTAAGCGCTCCCATTTAACCAAATCTTTAGTACGTGCGATTCCGGCAGCTGCCACAGCACTTGAAGTATCTCCTTGAGGTGCCGAGGGATCTTTACGTTCGGTACAAAATACTCCATAAATCCATCCGTCGTCGTGCTGCGTTAAGCGCATATCGTAAACATTAGTATCCGGCTCTTCGTTTTGAGGAAGAACAATGGGTTTATTCCAGAATTGAAACCCATCAATACCATTACTACTTTCTGCCACCGCAAAAAAGGACTTTCGATCATTACCTTCAACACGCACCACCATAAGGTACTTCCCATTAAACTTGATGGCTCCTGCATTAAAAGTGGCGTTAAAACCGATGCGCTCCATTAAAAATGGATTTGTATTTTTATTTAGATCATATCGCCAGTTCAAAGGCACGTGTTCGCGTGTAAATACCGGCTTTTTATATCGTTGATATATACCGTTTTCGCTATATATTTCCTTATTACGCTTATTAATAAGCTTACTATGTAATTTCTTTAATTTCTCTAATCTTTCCTCAAACAATTCCCTTTGCATTGTATTATCATTTAATCAATTACACTTTTATAGTCACTCAATAACCATATAGACTCACTATTTAACAAACTGGCTGCATCCTTTTCTGCTTTATGCCCCGGGTATGGAAAAAAGTAATGAACATCCGGATCGTTACGCCAAACCATAACATAGCTGATATTGGCTCGTACAATAGAATCATTAAGCACATACCCCAGCTTATGGGTGTACCATAAACTGTCTGTTACATTCTCTAGTCCTGTTTCTGTTAAAGCTGATAACTTATTCTTTTTATTGGCCAGATTGATTACCACTTTTAATTTGGCAACAGCCATATCTTCGGCATCAGTTCGCAGATCATAATAATTATCCATACCCAGAATATCCACAAATTCATCACCCGGATACCACTGTAAGTAATCTTCTTCATACAGGAAATTACAATCGGGAGAATAGGCAATAACCATTTGCGGTAAGTTGAAATTATTACGCAGATAAGTAACCGTTAAACGGAACAACTCTTTAAACTCCATTTTTGTACAATGTTTATCTCCCCACCAAAACCAATCTCCATCCATTTCGTGCCATGGTCGGAATATAAAAGGAATTAATTCGCCATCAGGGCGTGTTAAAGATTGAAAAAACTGACCTACACGATTCAGTTGATTTAAGAATTCGCTATGATGGTTTCCATTCGTGAGGATATATTTAACCACTTGTTTTGAGGTAGTCCATGAATTTGTAGTGTCAATTACAGAATAAGGATGCCAGCTAAAGGTATTAATCCCACCCATTTGATCTACTTCAACGGCAAAATCTTTCATTTTGTCAAAGGGTACGCTATCCAGATTTACGCTATTACCCAGCTCAATACCGCCTAATTCCCAGCCAAATAGGGCCGGATAATCACCCGATACTCTTTTAACATCTGATTGATCTTTTACATACTTCCAGTCGATTCCATATGCTAAATCATCCTGATGGCCAAAGAGTATACCTTGGCCTTTTATGGATTTGAGATGTTGGATAATTTCTTTGGATGTATTTGAGCATGAAATAAAACATCCTGCAACAAATACAATGCAACTATAGTATAAAATCCTGAGCATTTATCACGTTTTACCATTCTTATTATCAACATATTGACTAAAACAAACTCAGAAATCCCACTCTAAAATCTGTATTAATCGTAAATACAAAGATAAAACACAAAGTCGCTACTGTTTAAACAAAAAAAAACGAAACATGATACTATTTGAACAAATTCAAACAGGATAATGAAAACAGGAAGAAAGGTTTTAAAAAAATCCTCAAAGACAAAAAGCTACTCGCTATGGTGAACAAGGCTTGAATTTAAACTTTATAATCCAAACACCCGACTTTATGGACAGGCACTAATTAAATCATTCAATTCAAATGAGGTATGCCTGACGACTGTTTTAAATCCTACTTTTTAAAGTTTTTTGTACATCATGATAAGCATTGATGCGATTAATGCAGAATACATCATTACTTTGATCTCGTTAGCGCTTGTTGATCATATATGCTTAAAGTTAGCTCCTGTTTTAAAATCGAAAGAATACTTCAATATCCCACATTCTTTTATATATCTTGATAATCTCTTCTGAGGATAGGTCAAATATATTTGTAAGAACGTAACTGTGTTTGCTTTTTTGTAATGTAAGCAGCTATTCGTCGAATTTTTGAGGTAGGTAATCTTAGCATTTGGTTTACCCAGTAAAACAGTTTTATCGGTTTCTATTTTAATATTACCAACATGAATATCCTTTTCTTCTATATTAGAGTCAATTTCTTTATAACGACTATCCAATTTTAATTTTGAGACAAAAGCAATGCTAGATATTTGCTCATCTGGAATAAATGTCAAAAGATCTTTAACTGAAATTTTATTTTGCTTTTTACCTAGGATCATAATAACCTGAGTTCGATATAAAATTAATGGCTCAAATCGCTTATAAATATTGAGTTTCAAGGAATGTTTGCGAA
>JBNKGY010000210.1:0-7513 GCA_050290065.1 Marinilabiliaceae bacterium | reverse complement strand
TTCAGAATCATAATTAGTCATAAATTCTGACCCATAATAACGAAATACAATGGCTATTTCATCCTTTGAAATACTGCTTCGCAATTTAAGTCTTAATACATCATTATTATCTTGAGATGAGCTTTTCAGGCTTCCGGTAGAATGTACTCTGGCGGTGGCCGGAATTGTTACTGCATCACCTGCCGTATACGTTCTGAACCACATACATTGACCTGGAGCAACATATCTACTTCCGCCATTAACACCTAAATTAGTTTCCGTATTATAAGTAGATACACTATAGTCACTATGCCTTATCCATACTGTAGGTAAGAAATTACCAAAACTCAAACCACTATCTTCAACATCAATATATGAAGGGTATGGATTCGCAACCAAATGCCATTGTGCTGCCATACCTGTTTCTGTATAACTCGGATTATTATTTAACACACCTGAATAAGTTAAAGTCAGGCCTGGATTCATGATCTTTAAGGCATAACCTTCCAATGGATTGGAGAATCCTGCACTTCCTGTCTCATCAATCCACCCATTATCATATCGATATAAGGAATAATTAGAGCCTCCTAAGGAAGCATCGTATTCTGAAATTGTTTGCCCACTTACCGAATGACCGGTGTACCAATATGAACCTTCTGTCAAGCTCCAATCAACATTTACATCCGGAGTTGCTGATCCATATACAATTAAAGAACTTGGCGCTACATCCGTATTTTTAACAATTAAACCATTATTGATACCTGTTAAATCTCCATTAATAGTAACCTGAGAGCCCGGCTTTATTGTTAATGTTCCAGAGGTAATATTCAAACCATTCACTTGTGCTATGCCATCAATTTCGGCACTATTCGGACTACCTGCAACAATGGTAACATCCGAACTGGAAGTTGGCACAATACTTCCAGACCAATTGGAAGCTGTAAACCAATCAACACTGGTTCCACCAACCCATGTATAGGCAGGTATTAATATCGAGCCAAATGTAATGTAATGACTATTATCTGATACTGTAAAACCATATGTCAGACTATTTAACAACTGAGTTGTTCCACCACTTGATGAACCACTGGTATTAGTAACATCCACTTGAGTCCATGCGTCTGTTGCTAAATCTGTCCATTTAACCACCTTAAAATTACTATCCGGAGACACTCCACTAGCATTATCCCAGCGTAAAGTCAAGTTACTTTGCGCTCCATTGGGTCCCTCTACACTCCAATATTCATTTTTGCTTACATATTTAACCGGCGCAATAAAAGACGAAGTACTCCTCCCATCATTATCTGCACTATTGTTAAAATATCTAACTTTCCAATCCTGCGCACCTATCGTTTGTGTTGCTGATACGATAATGTTTCCAAATCGATTTGCATCTCCTAATGGAAAATTAAATTGACCTCCGTTATTTATTTTTTTAATCAAATAACCATCCACATATGAATTTGCATCACCGCCAACAATAGCAACTTCCGAAGTACTAGTAACTGCAAAATCAACTGTTTCTTTTACATTAAGAATACCATTTGTTAAATAAAGAACATTATCAATATCAATACTTGTATTTACATTAACATTCTGTGAATTATTAATTGTAAAATGATTGAATGAGTTCGTCCCTGTAAAAGATGCAGGTCCATTAATATTCTGAATACTAGTACCACTAAATATAACATTAGAACTCCCAATGCCAGAATCGAATGTTCCTGATAAGAAAACTAAATCACCTTTTAAAGTCAAGTCCCTATCATGCTCATTAATAGCACTTACTCCATCAATAGAAAAATCCCCCAAAATAGTTAAATCTATGTTTGGAAATCTTCTTGCTCCCGTACCACTCAACACTAAATTATTCAAACTACTAATATCACTTAAGAAATCATAATCAGATGATCCTGCAAATTCAAGCGTTCCACCGGCAGATCCTAAAAAAGTATCAAATACACCTGCAGGTAAACTTCCCTGATCAGATAGTTTTAACGTTCCCGAACCACTTACATCACCAATTCTATGTCCAAATGTTGATCCGATATTTAAAACGCCTCCTGAATTTATAGTAGTTCGGTATACCGACAAAAAGTTTGAAGGGACATCCACATCATGTGAAATATAAACTAAAGAACCTCTGGGACCTCCTGCAGGTACTACCCCTCCAGAAATAGGATATGTATCCCAAATATTTTCATTTGTCCATAAACCATTTGCTATTGTTATATACCCGGGAACCTGATCTGGAATAGCAACATCTAAACCTGCCGTATACGCTCCACTTATCCCTGCATCATTTGTCCCTAAAAAGTCAAACACCAATTCATTGGACAATTCATCGATAACATCAATACCTGAAAATTTGTTCCAATCACCAGTTCCATCAGACAATAGGCGAGCTGTATAATAATCTGTAATAACATTTGGTGATACAACACGTACATCAGCCGGAACATATTTAAATCGTACTTCAGCTTGAAATCCAGAAATTCCAGATGCACTAAGCTCCCAATGATATTGTAATACATTATTTGGATCCAGTACACTTGGATGATATTCATTGGCTGGTTTTACTGTAATGGCTCCCGTATTATTATCGTTATTTGAAATTGCCACTGATACTGGCGTATACTTACCCCCTGATCCCATTGGGAAGGTAAAATTATATATCGGATCTGAAGCATTAATTACCTGAGGAAAAATCTTTTTTACTCCATTGTCTGTAAATGATATATTATTCTGAATCATATTGATTTCTGAAAAATTATCGATTCCATGCTCTACAATACAATTCTCAGTTAATAACAATCGATTTTTATCAATATTAAATATCCCGGCCTCTAGCCTTAACTTATCATTAATAGTAAATTCATTTCCCAGTGGAACATCTACACCAGAATCATTATTTATAGTTAACATTCCCAATACTCCTGCTCCAGAAAATTCTTGTTTTGATGTTCCGTTTAACACCAACCCTTTTCCCGATCCTCCATAAATATGTGTTCCCGCGAATTTACAATAACCTTGAACACTAATATTATTACTATTATCATTTAATATGCCTGATTGAAAATCAAAAATATTTTCAACATTAATTTCAGAATCACCTGCATGCAAAGACAAATCCGAAGCTCCTTCTTTTGTTAAATTATAAAAGACAGGCGACCCTATAATTGTTTGAGCTTGAGCTCCTGTAAAAGTGGTGGTATTATTACCATGGGCAAAAGATCCACTAACGGTAAAATCGCCTCCAATACTTAAATCTTGTCCGTTTGCATTAAACGAAGCATTAGAAGCTATCTCTAAATTCTCTTCTACAACCAAGGGTACTGTCCACTGTTTTACGGAAAGATTTACATCATTAGCCAGAAAAACATTTTTTAATGGTATGATGGAATACACGCCTATTTCATTAATGCCTGAAGTTTGAACCGGATCAAAAGTTATTGTTGTACTGCTTGCTAAGTTACTTGATTCAGGATTTAAATATAACGATGCAATAGTAGCATTACTTTGTCCGTTTGCAATTTGAAGGATACCTCCAGTATGTTCAAAATGACTTCCTGCACCAAGCACTTCCAGCACACCCCTTGAACCTTCTGGAGCACTATATTCTCCAACAATCACCGTACCGCTAGATTGTTTATAGGACAATATACCATTGTCGGTTGATGTGGCACGTCTTATTTGAGAACCCACTGTTAAAGAACCTGCAGTAACCTCTATTTCTGCACTTCCTGATGCGGAGTATTGGATTGGGTTGTCGCCTCCGCTCATATCAACTGTACCACCAGAAACAATCAGTTTACCATCTAACGATATACCAGAATTTCCTGATGCAGAAACTGTACCTTGTCCAACCTCTAACGCTGCTGTTGCAGGTATTGAAAAATAATCATCTCCAGTAGTTAAAGCAATAGCTATATTTGAGTTATTTACAATAAATTTTCCATTTTGCAATTCAAGTGCTTTTGCCACACCCACTCCAGAAGTTGGACCATTTAGATTAAAATCCCCATTAAATTGAGCCACTGTAGCAGCAGAACTACCTTTATTAACTACAACTCGATACAACTCGGGTATATCCCCACTAGTTACATCCATTGTCATTGATGTAGTTCCCTCTAGATATAAGGTAATACGATCCGCATTAGGAGATGTATACAACTGTACTCCATCCGTACCTGTTCCGGCTGATTTTTGTAATATATTTCCAGACAAGTACAAAGAGTGTTCTAAAGGAGTTGTGCCTGGAATATCAACATGAACAATAGCTCCAGAATTATCCAATATTAAATCACCTCCAATTGAGACAGTTCTTAGCGAACCATTATTTTGGAATGCCAACTCAGCACCACCTCCAGTTGGGGATCCTTCTACCGGATTAGGAATTTCAAACATTTTCAGATCACCCCCAATAATCAAATCACCGTCTACATCATTATCTAAAATAACGTTGGCATTCCCTAAAATCTCAAAATTTCCATTTGTAACAATCTCCTTCGAAAAAGTAACATCGTAATCATATGTTCCCCAACCAGTGTTTGCAATTATTAAGTTAGGAATTTCATTGGGCGTATTATTGATTCTTCTTGGATTTGAAAAGTTCTCATATACAATATACGAAGAGTCTTGGGCTGCAAATTCTCCTAAATCCATACTTGAGAAATCCGCATCTCCAATTCGAACCCAAATCATACCTTCACCTTTTACTGCGTCGGCTGTTAATGAACCTCCCAAATCATTAATACATAAACAGGGTCTAAACTGAAAGTTTGAACGATAAACTCTTGCTGTTGGGTTACCCGCAGCATCCTCCATCTGAGTAAATATAACCTCAGCACACACTTCTGAAGTATTGTCAATCCAAATACCATGAGGCGCACCTTCATTACCTCCACTTGTTGTATTTCCCCATGGCACCCAACCAATTACAGCTACATCTCCTGCTTTTGGATAATCATTAACTCCTGGCTGTCGACTATCATGATATTCGTAATCATCAACCGTTCCATTACCGTCAATATCTACCAATTTATCACTTCTTGTCCATGTATTATTCCACCTCCAGTTAGCCTCTCTGCTATTATCTCTTGAGTAAAACACCTGAACATCACCAGTAAATCGGCTCAATTTACCTGCTGCATAGCTTGCCTCATCTAATACAATTCTACCCCCACTTCCATCATCATAGGTAATCACATTGTTGATATTATCCACTCTATTTTTATCGTTTATGTATGATCGAGTATATGGATTAACGCCAAGTACACGTCCCGGATAATAATTCGATTCATTACCTACTACATCTAAATCATCGTAAGTAAATGCAAATTTCACACTAGGCTGCGTTGAAAAACTATCGTAGCGAACACGCCAATAATAACTAAGTATGTCTCCACCATTTTGATCGGTAGTTTGCAATTCTCCATCAACCGGATTAATTTGAATATAACCTCCACCTGCAGGCACATTAGCCACATTAACATTTACTGGTGTATACTTACCCGAAACTCCTAAAGGAAAAGCAAAGTCTGTATTATCCAATGTTCCATCTGGAATTAAATAACGTAATCCGCCATTTGATGCATTTCCATCAGTATAAAACATTTCTGTAGAAGCATTTCCGTTTCCGACTATATAATTAATGGTTGACGAAGGATTATGCAAATAATCAAGTGTTAATCTATGTGATCCTAGATTTATTCGGCCCTGGTGATAAGCAATCCTATCTATTTTTACATCACTCGTTAATGTAACAATCTCTGTATTAGGCAATGTATTCATTTTAACATTTCCTAATTCAGCACCATCCTCAGTAGCTATACTAATATTTGCACTACTGAACATAATTAACGCCCCGACATTTGTTATTTCATGTTCATAAACCCCTAGCTTACCCGTTGAGGAAATATAAATTGGTCCAAACAATCGAAGCGACAGCTCTCCCTGATTCAAGGTTCCCCCAATTATATCAGTCTGCCCCTTCACCTGAATTACACTAGAAAAGTCTTCTGAAGTTACATTTGCAGCTCCTTTTTGAGAATCAGACTGAATTAGCAAAGTTTTATCGGCTGGTTTATTCACTGCTATATTCTCCAGATACAATTCCCAACTATCATCAAAAGGATGACCAATATAAAACGTACCATCTTCTGATCCATTAAAAGTTGTTGTATTTGGCAAAGCCGAATCATACAAATAACCATAATTATTATCTCCAATGTTTTGTTTTCCGGCATTGGCATCAATAGAAAAATTACGCCCTATGGAAACATCATTTCCATTATGATCCAAAAAAGTATTGGCATTAATCGTTAAATCATTCAATACAACTAATTCGCTCTGAAGATCAACTGTTAGCAGATTGCTTGTATTTAGTCTTTCAATAATAAAATTATATAATGGAGCTGTTGATGTAACGATAGGGAAAGATCCTCCATCCTCTTTAATACGGAGTGTACCCCCGGTAACATTATAATTTCCATCTTGGGATCCTACATAAAAATTACCGGTTTGCATTTCAATTTCTCCACCTGACATTTGAAATACCGCATCCGTGCTGCTTAAATCAAAATCACCATTCCCTTTTTTGATTAGCTTACCTCCTGTTTGAATATAAGTTGCAGTACCTGCTCCGTTTTGATAAAGTTTTTCCACCACAACTACACCACCATTTATTTTGGCGATAGAATTTGCTGAATCCCAAAAAACTAAGCCAAAACTATTATCTGTATCAAAATAACCATCATCTATTTGGAACTCACCAAACAAAGACATTGCACCGTGATCTACACTAGAACTAACTCCTACAGCTGTATAAGTATCCGCTGTAGTAAAACCGGGAATATCATCAGCATTTCTTGCTGAAGTATATACCTTAACATCAGCCCCAGCTAACCAAAGCTTCGCATTATATCCAATGGCGTAATCACCATTTCCTCCCCCAGCAGATCCCTCTGTTAATGAAGGTATGTATACACTACCTGTTAACTTAAATGTTCCATGATAAACCCAAAGGGCCTTTCTTACTTCGGGATCAGATGAATTAAATGGTGCTGAATTATTTCGTCCATTATTATTTGCACCAAACAATCTAAAAAAGGAATCATTATCAGAATATAATTCAAACGTATAAGTTCTATCTGTACCCTTATCGATAATAAGATTGTATAAATCAGTTGTATTATAACAATTAAAAGTGTTATTTGAAGCTCCCTCAAAACGAAGTGTTACAGCTCCATTACTTGCAAACTGATCATACATAGGAGCATTTAAATTGGTGAATCGAACGGTTCCTCTATTAGTAAAATTACCTCCAACCGTAAACTGATGATAAATATTATGATATTCTCCACTTATTGGCATGGTTCCTGGTATGGAATAAGAACCAATGGTGTTCCCTGTACCCACTGATATACTGGCATTAGCCTGCACATCAACACTTCCATTAACCGTAACATTTAAAATTGTAGTAGAAATATCATTATTAATTTTAAAATCTCCTTTTATTAAGCTAAGATCTCCA
>JBNKGY010000209.1:0-7523 GCA_050290065.1 Marinilabiliaceae bacterium | reverse complement strand
GCCTAAAAATCAAAAGAAGGCAAGAGAACTGTTATATTATGGCACTATTGCCGCTTAAAAGTTTAACGAAGTATTGTATTAACTCTTCATTTAAATTTCCTTCTGATAATAAATTAATCGGATTTTTTGTCTTGTTTCAACGTATTGTAACACTCATTGATACCTTTCATTCTTGGACAATCGTAATAATAATCACAATCATTACAATTACCCTTACTCTGATTACTGGATAATAAAGTATTATTTTTATCAGTTTCTATTTCATCAAAATCATGCATTCACTTATCAATTAATGATTTTGCCTTTGCAATTTGCTCAGGACGTAAATCTACAGGAACTTTCATAAATCCTAGTTTATCATAAATCATATGTATAGCACATTTTTGGGGTTCTCCATTGCAAAATATCTGAACATTTTCTCTATAATTATTATCCATTGTAGACGTTTTTTGAGCAAAATACCTACATAATATTTTATTATTGCAAGAGTTCACTTGGCACCTCCTTTCTTATAATTGTCCACAATTCCTGAGCAAATACTGTTAAATTATCTACATCTGTTTTAGTGTAATCAGTCTCCTTATTTCCAACTCCAAGTACACCTGCAATATGGTCACCCTCAGTAATCGGAATATTAAAATGGCGAACCACATTAACATGTCCAGATGGATATCCCTTTTTAGTAGGTTTTACTAAACCAACATAATCATTTGTTACTACAGGTTTTCGCTCTCTTACAGCATCACCCCACAATCCTGTCTTTTCTAAAGGATAAACGATTGGTTTATCAATCATGGCACAATTTACCATTGCTGAATTTGACCAGCCAAGCATAACCAAAGTATCTTCGATTGAATTCATTACTGCAAAATAGCTAATTTTACTGTCTGTAATATTAGCCGCTTCTTCAACCAAAGAGCTTAACAACTGTTGTAATGTTGTATTCTCTAACAACTTTACATTTTTAATTGCATTTTCTACTTTTTCCATAATTAATTTTTTAATTAAATATTAAAAATGTACTAACCTTTTATTATTATAAGGCCTAACGTATCTATAACGTTATTGTATTTATATACATATATGGCTACATAACGACAATGTCTAAATAATATATTTAGTTGTTTTGCCAGTCCAACTTAGCAACTAATTTTTCCTATAAAAAATAGGATACGCAATTGAAGTTACAAAATTATTTTGAACAATCTGTTAATACGTAAATACTTATCGCCGGCCTTTATACTGTTATTTTCGATAACAATAATGCCACAGGAACCCAAAAAGATGTAAACACCTAAACTTGCGAACAGGTGTTGGAAATGAATATTAAAGAGTTGTCGGCTTATGATCTGGAGGAGAATATGAAACTGATGGATTTTATAGAAACCTCAACTATAGAAGAGTTATACCGAATAAAATTCAAAATGCTACTTCTAGTTCACTTCGTTCCTAGAGTAGCTTGAATTTAGCTCGGCATTATACCGGCGCATTTATAGTTTTAATTGGTATTATATGACTTGTTATTAAATAGTGCCTGTCCATAAAGTCGGGTGTTTGGAGTATAAAGTTTAAATACAAGGCGTGTAAAAAATTCAAACCGCAATATACTAGTGTATATGAGGATTTGGATTTTGAGCAAAAATGAAGTAGTTGGACTTTATAGACGAACACTAAATAAGGATATTACTTCTGTGTCTAAATCTGAAAAGAGCCTTATTGATTCTCTATTATCTACAACAGTATTAAGCCATGATCAGATAATAATACCAATATCCCAATGAAATTGGTATTATAACTCATTTTAATGATTAAAATGCTAAAGACAGCAGACTACTGCAGCCGTTATTTTAGTTTAATACATTCATGTAATTAATCAATCCTTTAGTCAAAATTATTTCTGCTTTCATACTATAATAATTACATCCTTACAAGAGAGAATAATGCCTCATATTAAACTATATATGAACACATTAAAGCCATTTTAAATTATGACAAACTATACAACAATCCTCCACTAATTAACATTACAACAACTCTACTAAATATAATTCAACCCAATATTTAAAATACTTTAATATTTTTATGAACTTTTATTGCAACCTCAATTTATTATAATATGAAAAAAATGATGACTGTCCTGATTATGATTTGTATATCATTTTCGGTCTCAGGCCAACAATCAATGTTTAAGGCATTGTTTATGTTTAACTTTGCAAAGTACATTGAATGGCCAAACCAAGAAACTAACAATGAGTTTATTATCGGAGTTTATGGACATGACGACATTGTTCCTGAATTAATTAAACTTGCGGGAGCACGAAAAATTAACAACAAAAGTATTGTTGTTGTTAGTGTTAAATCTCCAAACGAAGTGCCTAACGCCAATCTATTTTACCTTCCAACATCAAAATCTGATAAAATAGAAGAAATTACTTCATTTTTTGCATCAAAACCCACATTAATTATTAGCGACAAGGAGAATCTTTGTAAATCAGGAGCCGGTATAAATTATACTACTCAAGGTGGAAAAATGAAGTATGAGATTTGTAAACACAACATTATCTCACACAATTTAAACGTAGATCAAAAATTAATCTCTTTAGGAATTGAAGTAACCAAATGAAATCGACTAACATGCAACTAAACAAATATTTTGTCCTGGCTTTTATTATGCTCTTTTCTGTTGTAATAATGGCACAGGAACCCAAAAAAGATGTAAAAACCATAACCAGAGAACAGGTTTTGGAAATGAATATTGAAGAATTATCTGCCTACGATCTTGAAGAAATTATGAAAATAATGGATATTGTAGGTGCTTCTACAATAGAAGAGTTATATGATTTACTCCTAAATAAAGATGTAACTTCTGCTTCTAAATCGGAAGAGAGTCTTTTTGATTCACCATTATCAACTACAGTTTTAAGCTATAATGAAATTTTAGAATCCGGAGCGACTTCTATTGAGGAAGCATTACGACTTGTACCTGGTGTTATTGTCAGAGAAAAAACCAATGGTAATTATGATGTTCAAATCAGAGGCGGACAAAACATGCCCATGAATAACTTATTGCTATATGCAGAGAATACGACCACTCTAGTTATGATAGACAATCGTCCGGTTTTTAATTATGGCATGGGAGGAATATTATGGGAAACCTTACCCGTTAGCTTAGGTGAGTTGGACAGAATCGAAGTAGTAAGAGGTCCTTCAAGTGCATTATATGGCCCTAATGCTGTAAATGGGGTTATTAATTTGATTACTAAAAACCCAAATGCAGACAGTCCATTAGTAAGTGCTAATTTTGAGGGCGGATCTCAAAGTACACTAGTTGGAGACATAAATGTTAAAAAATCATTTAGTAACAAGTTTGCTGCCGGACTTTCTTCGTATATTGAAAAAAGAGATCGAAATAGCGATAAAATATATTCCATCTATGATGACGAATATATTGATTTGGAAACATATGACGAAAGAAACTCGGCTAACCTTTGGAGCAACGATGTAGCTTCAGAGCTTTTTGATGATCCTCGTGAAGCTAAAAACAAATTAGGCTTTAATGCATATTTGAATTACCAAGCAAACGAAAATATCAAGTTTGATATAAATGCCGGCTATTTAGATGCTTTGGCAAACACCTCTACAATTGGTGATAACCCAACACCATATAATATCAGATCATCTTATGGTTATTTTTCTAATTTTAATGTAGAAATATATGGTTTCAACTTTATGGCAACCTCTAACAATGTTATTCAAGATTTTAATAAAGGACATAAAGGATGGACACAAGCTACAGAGCAATATAATTTAAACTTAGATTACCTGTTTAAAGTAAATAAATTAGATATTCGCCCGGGGATCAGTTACCAGTCTGTTCATTACGACGATAGAAATTATATAGATCAGTTAGGAGATGGGTATTTTAATGATCGTATGACATTAAGAAATTATGCTTTGAGTGCTAGATTCGACTATTCTCCAATTGATCAGTTACGTTTTGTGGCTGCCCTAAGAACAGAAAAATATAATGTACCTGACAAATGGATGCCATCTTACCAATTTATTGGATCCTATAAAATAAATGAGAATAATTTGCTAAGAGCTGTATTTTCAAGAGCCAACCAAAGTACATTTATGATTAATGCCTTTAGCAATTACACCTGGAATAGAGATAAGTTGGGGGCTCCCCAATATATAAGATTTGATGGTAATTCAGATCCCAACATGATGATTATGGATATGGTTGAACTTGGTTTTAGATCTCGACCAAGTAAAAATCTATTAATTGACATTGAAGCCTATTATAATAAATCAAAAGATTTTAGTGCATTAATGCCAGATAGCTTAGACTTTAAAGTAAATAATGTTAATTTAATAACGTTTGAACCTGAAGGCCCTCAAACTTTATACACTTCTCACAGATCTTTAGATTTTGAAAGTAAGCAATATGGAGTTTCCCTTTCTGCTGATATGGTAATTTCTAAAAAGTTACAATTAAAAGCTCATTTTAACTGGCAGCAAACAACTGTTAATAATTTCACAGATGCAAACAGAGATCAAATAGCAACCCTTCAAGGTAGCGAATTAACAGGCATATTAACGAATGAACTTGCAGCTGATATTCCAGATATAATTGCCGGAACACCAGTTACATACAATTCTGATCTTCAACCCGGTGATAATCCTTTATTGGAGCAACAACTTGATGCTCTTGGAGTATTAAATCAAATTGAAGTTTTAGATAATAAAAAAAATGAAGCTATACCTTCATTCTGGGGAAGCTTATCTCTAACTTATAAACCTATGGAAAAGTTGAGTATTACAACTCAGGGTTATTATTACGATAAGTATTATCTATATACTCAATATGAAAATAATCCAAGAAGACTTGGACTTGTACAAGCTGGGATAAAAGAAAAGATGGATTACTCAGGTAATATCGATGGAAAATTTATATTAAATGCCAAAGTAAATTATAATCTTACAGACAATGTTAATTTATTTGTCAATGGAAGAAACTTACTTAACAATGAAACCCAAGAATATCTTTTCATGGATAAAATTGGCGCTTTATACCTAGCCGGAATAAATGTGAATTTTTAATCTTTCACATTATCTAAACAGACAGGGCCCTCAAAAATGAGACCCCTGTTTTTTTATAAGTGTACCAGATCAAAAATCTTCAATTAGATTTTACATTCATCCACTTTTTTAGCAATTCCCATACTTCTTCTTTCATGGCTTCACTCAGGTTATTAATTCTTGCCCTATGAGAACCTTTAGGCTTAACTACTTTATAAGATCTCGACATACCAGTTACATCCAAAGAAGTTGATCCCCATGGATCATATTCTCCGCAAATAAGAACCATTCTGGGATTTCTTTTTTTTAGGCTTTTTACAACCTCATGTATAGTGCTCTTATTATACGTAAGGGTATCACCTCCGGGAGCAAAGATTGAATTATGTACCGTATCCTCTTTTATGCAAGTCATTAAAGGTTTTAAATCACCAGGTACATAAGTATAATAACCTAACTCTTTATATGCCTGATAAAAGAATGATTCATAAGTTTTCATCACAGAATCGGTAAAATAATCAGGACTGGCTGCATCAATGAAATGATTCAATATATTTTCGTTGGTATCACCCCTTTCTGGTATGCTATTAATACTTTTCCCCCATTGCCAAAAAGCAAACGGATATTCCAAAACAGCCATTTCATAAGCTTTCTCATATCCTATAGAATACTCCCAATTATTTGCTTTACATTTTTCTTTAAACAAGGGTAGGATATCCACTTTCCTTTCTAACACCAATTTCTGAAAATTTTCAATCTTCGCTCTATCTTCCGCAGTGCCCACATGCTTAAAAAAATCTATTAATCTTGGATCTTCTTTTTCCAGATTTACAGGAGCAACATATGGAACCGAAACGTACACATCATTAGGATAAAACGAACGATGAAACAATGTGGTTTGTCCACCTTTACTTATTCCTGTAGTTAACCATTTTCCATGATACATCTTTTTAAAGAGCCTAATAATTTCATGATGATCATCAGCAGCATTCTTTACAGTTAAATATTTCCAGTCCTTATTTTTGGGTGTTGACTCCATAAAATACCTGTGCTCCACAATAAGTTGATTAGCTTTCAGTTCACTGGCAAGTTCAGTTAGATAATTTCTTGGAGCTGAGTAGCCTTCCGTTACCATAACAACCGGAGATTTTACATCCATATGGTTAAGCCAAATCCGTTGCTTAAATTTCCCTGACGCAGGATTCGTATGATCCAGAAGTTGCGTTATCATTATTAAATAAGACTCCTGGTACCCTGGGAAGGTATTTATTTTTGTGACCTCAATTTGATCAAACTCTTTAAGCCTGGTTAATAATCTACTTTCTGTTTGCGCATTTACAATAATAGCTACAAACAAAAGATTCAAAATCAAATTTCTTTTTAATTTCATTATATCAATTTTACTAATTTCTTTCTCAGTATAATTTAAAAGTGGAAAGTCATATACTTTGCTTAAAAAACATGACCAATCTATGGCTAACTTCACAGTAATTTAGCACATATCATGTGCTGTTCTGTTTATAATTTCCTCCTGTAACTCAATGGTTAAGTCGTTAAAATAATCGCTATAACCTGCAACTCGCACTATTAAATCCTGATATTTTTCCGGATGAATTTGTGCATCTCTTAATGTATTTGCATCAACAACATTAAATTGTATATGATGACCCAACTGATTAAAATAAGTTCGGATTAAATGCGAAAGTTTTATAATACCCTCCTGATTCTGAAAAAACTGTGGTGTAAATTTCTGATTTAATAAAGTACCTCCTGTTTTAGTATGATCAATTTTCAGCATAGAATTTATAACTGCTGTTGGGCCATTTCTATCAGCACCTTGCACCGGAGAAATACCTTCAGATAATGGTTCTGCCGCTTTTCTTCCTTCCTCCGAGGCCTGCATTACCTGTCCAAAGTAAATATGACAGGTTGTGGGTAACATGTTAACTCTAAAATGACCACCTCTTGGCGTTTTTCTATTGTTTATTAAGTCGTAAAACATCGTAAACACCTGAACTGCTTGCTCATCTGCATAAGCATCATCATTACCAAACTTTGGGGTTTCATAAATCAAGTGGTATCGCAACTCCTCTTCTCCTTTAAAATTATTATCAGTAGCAATCACCAATTCTTCAAGTGATAATTTATGCTGATCATATACATTGTATTTAATAGCCGTTAATTGATCTGTTATACTCCCCAAACCAACTCCTTGTATGTAACTTGAGTTATATCTGGCTCCCCCATTATTATAATCTCTGGCATTTGAAATACAATCATCAATAAATAACGACAAGAAAGGAACCGGCAGGTTTTCACCAATTAGAGTTTCTATCTTGCAATTTCCATCAATCTTAATATCCACAAAGTATTTAAGCTGTTTGCTAAAGGCATCCATTAATTTTTCAAAAGTTGAGAACTCGTCAACTCTTCCTGTTTGAATG
>JBNKGY010000208.1:0-7605 GCA_050290065.1 Marinilabiliaceae bacterium | reverse complement strand
TTGCTCATAGTAAATATAAACACAGATTTATACTTTCGCAACAAAGCAATAATATAGCATTATCAAGACATTTACCCTGTAAATTTTTCATTTTACCCTATAAATGGTTTTACAAAACACTAAATCCATTCACATTTGTTCAACTGTTATATAGCTTAATTGTTTCTGCAATAAGATTATATTTGATAGTAAATAAAAATAATGTGCAAATTATATATGCGAACACTTTCAAATCAGCAATATTTGGTTTACTTGTGAATTTTATCACGAATACAAAGCTAATTTGTCATGTACGAGACAATGCACAACCTAGTATATTGAAAAATATCATGATTAAAAACAGTAATGCCCTGATTAGCATTTCAGAGCATATTCAAAGACAGTTTCCTTCGGATTTAAAGAGCAATTATCTAATTTACGGTGGGATTGATATTGAAAAATGGAATAACGTAGAAAGAATTAAGGCTGAGGTTATGGAAAACTTAGACCTAAACTCAAGCTCAATAATAATTGCCTGCATTGGACAATTAACACGTTGGAAAAATCAGGCCGATTTCATTCATGTTGCAAATGTAATATCAGCGAAATACCATAACATTCATTTTTTAATAGTAGGTGATGATTTATCAGGTCGAGAAAAAAGGTATAAAAATGAGCTGCTAAAATTGGTGGAAAACTTGAATTTAGAGGATAAAATACATTTCTTAGGCCAACGGGAGGATCTCAAAGAGGTTATGAATAGTATTGATATTCTTGTGCATCCTGCGATTGATGAACCTTTTGGACGTGTATTAATTGAGGCAATGGCATTGGAAAAACCAATAGTAGCCTATAATTGTGGTGGTCCGGCAGAAATAATTATTGATGGAGAAACTGGTTTTTTAGTCGAGCCATATAATTTTCAGAAAATGGCTGAAAAAACAATTAAGCTAATTGAAGATGAAAAAATATGCATCAAAATGGGAAAAGCTGGCAGACAAAGAGTTGTGGATAAGTTTAATATTAATAGATATGTAAAGGAAATGGAAGCGATTTTTGATAGTTTGATAGAACTTTGACGACACAGATTAAGCTGATATACACGTACAATCTGTATAAATCTGTTACATCAGCGTTATCTGCGTTCTTTTACAAGATTGGATTATATGAAAATATTAATAAATGGATTACAAATTGGCAAAAATAACACTGGTGTTCAATACTACACAAAACACTTGTACAATGCAATTAAAAAAATAAATCCAGTTAGTCTAAAAGTTATTTTATACAAGCAAAATACGAATCCCCGTTCTCCCTTCTTCTTTAATCTTTTTCTATCATTCCTGTCTCCTTCCAAAAATCGTTTGTTCCGAATCCTAAACGAAAATTACTGTCTGCCCAGATATCTGAGAAAGCACAACTTCTATCTATTCCACTCTCCCAATTATGTCCTTCCTTTCTTTTTTAAAACCCCATCAATAGTAACTGTACACGATTTGTTCACATTTGATTTCCCTAAATTATGTCGTTGGAAATCGGTCATGTATTTTAAGCTGTTTCTTCCCCGTTCAATACAAAAGACAGATAAAATCATTTCAGTATCAGAAACTGTTAAAAATGATATTCTTTCCCGGTTTAACATACCCCATGATAAGGTAGTTGTTATTCCTTTAGGTGTACCAGCTTTTTTTAGAAAAACGATAAATCCTTTTTTTTTATCTAAATATGCCATCACAAACAGCTACATACTTTTTGTGGGAAATATTGAACCAAAAAAAAATTTGGTTAGGTTAATTGAAGCATATCATAAACTTATATGTGAAGAAAAAATATCACATCAACTTATTATAGCCGGTAAAAAGGGTTGGAAATACAAGGAAGTTTTTAGTATCGTTCAATCACTTAATTTACAAGACAAGGTGGTTTTTACCGGGTATGTTCCAGAGCATGATTTACCGGCACTTTATTCAATGGCAGAGTTGTTTGTTTTTCCCTCTGTTTATGAGGGATTTGGTATACCACCATTAGAGGCAATGGCTTGTGAAATTCCGGTTTTAGCATCAAATACAGGGGCACTGCCCGAAACTACCGGAGGGAACTGTCTTCTTGTAAATCCATATAACATAGATGAAATTGCAGAAGGGATATACAAGCTGTTAACAGATAAAAATTTAAGAAAATCCTATATTGAAAAGGGTAAAAAGTGGGTTGAATCGTTCACATGGGAAAGGACGGCCAGGAAAACATTGGAAGTGTATAAACAGGTTGAGGCTGAGATTAAGGTTAAGGAAAAACCTTCTCAACCTCAACCTTAACCTCAATACTCAACTTATGAAATACAACGATTTTAAAGACATGCCTATCTGGCAAAAAGCGATGGAAATTGCGGTAAACATACACGATATAACTAAAAATCTCCCCAAAAATGAAGATTACGGTTTTACCTCCCAAATCAGAAGGTCTGCATTGAGCATATCCGCTAATATAGCAGAAGGATTTGGCCGTTACCACAAACTGGATAAAGTAAGATTCTATCATATCGCCAGAGGTTCCATAACCGAAACTAGAAGTCATCTGGATTATGGATTGCGTGTTAGCTATCTGAATAATGGATCTTTTACAAAAATTGATTCAAACCTGAAAGAGGTCCATTATGAATTAAATACCATCATCAAATCCATATCTTCAAATACCAAATCTCAACCTCAACCTTAACCTCAATTTCAACCTCAACCTCATTCCCCAATGATTAAACAGTTACTCAAAAATAAGACTTTACTATCCAACAACATCCTCAAATCCTCAGCAGGTATTTTAATGATAACAATGCTTGTGAAAGTGCTGGGGTACGCCGAAAAACTAATCCTGGCAAAATATTATGGTACAAATTATCAGGTTGATGCGTACACGTTGGTTTTATCCATTGTTTTAAGCGTTTTTTTCTTTTTCAGGGAAATTATAGAACCAGGTTTTTTGAATGTATTTCTTGACTGCAAAAGTAAGAATAAGGAAAAACAAGCCTGGGCTATTTTCAATAAAGTGTTCCGTTGGATTCTGTATGCAACATTGATGCTAAGTATAATTGCATTAATTTACCCAAATGGGTTTTCTTTCATTTTCGCACCTGGATTTGAAGGTGAAAGCCTGTCACTTTCAAATCAGCTTATCCGAATAGCTATTCCGGCCGGTATTTTTCTTGCACTTTCAACGCTGACCAGTATAACCCTTAACGGGCTTAAAATATTTGTATTGCCGGCATCTGGGGAACTTGTTTTTAAAGGCGGGATAATCATCTGCATTGTATTGTTTTACAGGGAATATGGGATTATTGGCGCGGGTATTGGAATTGTTATTGGCTCAATGGGTAGACTGGCGGTACATTTAACAAAACTTCATAAAAAAATTTCTTTTAACAAAGCCTTCATAGCACCTGAATACAAAAAACGTATTTGGCAATTAACATGGCCTTTACTATTGGGGGTTAGTTTCTCTCAAATAAGCGGATTGGTTGACAATATTTTTGCTTCGTACCTTCAGGAAGGGGCTATTGCCGCATTAAGTTATGCAAAAAAAGTGGTGGAATTGCCGGTTATCTTGTTTCCTTATATTATCAGCATTGTTATTTTTCCGTATTTTACCCAACTCGCAGTTGAAAAGCAAAATGCAAAATTAGAAAAACTTTTAGGAGATGCATTAAAATGGATTCTCATTGCTTTTATTCCTATCTCTGTCTTCTTTATATCCTTTTCAAACCCGATTATTGAAATTATATTTCAGCGTGGAGCATTTGATGTAAGTTCAACTTTGCTAACAGCCAAGCCTTTTCTGGTCTATTCAACCGGATTGGTGTTTTTCGCCATCGAAACCATTTTAGTAATTTTTTATTATTCAAATGGCGATACCAAAACCCCGGTATTTGTTGGTGTAGTTTGTGTTGCCATCAATATTTTGCTAACATGGATATTTATTCAATTTATGGGCTACATAGGCATTGCATTGGCCTTTGTTATACAAAAGTGCATCAAAAACCTGATTTTACTATTTCTATTAAAACGAAAAATAGATTTTCAGTCAAAACAGGTTTGGAATACTTTAATGAAAATCCTTTTAGCCTCATTCATTTTTACCGGGATTACCTTGACCGGCAGGTTTCTGTTCCATTATCTACCGGATAATTTATTGTTGAAGGTCGGTATGTTAGGAACGATTTTCTTGCTTTCAAGTGTGGCATACACGATATTGCTTTACTTTTTTAGGGTTGTCAATTTGAGGAAGCCATTTAAAAACAATGCGTAAATTCATGACATATACCATAATAGCAATTGTAGGAATTCTATTTGCCATTGAGTTATATATGCGCTTTTTTGGCAACTACTGTGAGCCGTGGTTTGATAAAAAAGAAAAAATCTTAAAACGTAAACCAAATACTGAAGGTGTTTATAAAACGGAATTTACCGGTAGTGGCTATTTCAGGATTAATAATGAAGGCTGGAATTCGCATAGGGATTATTACCGGAGAAATGAAAACGGAAAATGGAACAAGGATGGAAGGAGACGGGAGTCCAACTTCCATCGGTCGCCAAAGTCTTGCCGACAGCGCGGGTCTAAAGCTACGTTGGATAAAAACGGGAAACAGGAAATTAATAAGATTCGAATAGCCATCGTGGGGCATTCGAATATTGAGGGATTAAGAGTACCCGTGGACAAAACATTATCAAAAATATTGGAAGATGATTTAAATCAAAAAGGGATTCATGCGGAAGTGTATATCTTTGGATTTGGAGGGATGCACCTTGCCCAGGCCATGCATGTAAGCAGATATGTTGTTGACCAATTTCAACCGGATTTGCTAATTGTCGGAACCATGCTGGACGATTTTTGGGTGCATTCAACAAGTAAGAAAAACTTCCTGAATCTTTCAATCGATAATGAATCAGTTCAGGAAGTCTTGCCGAAAAAGTACATGTATGAAGAAAATTCACCTTTTTCATTCCTGTATTTTTCCAAACTGATTCACTATTTTGATCTAAAAACAAGATTAGGAGAAAGAATAAGCTCAATTATTAAAAAAAGGGAATATCAAAATTGTAATAACGAAAAGCAGGAAATCAATACATATGATAAGGAAAGAGCCTACGAATATATTTTTAATGAATTCAAGAAGATAACGCAAGAGGGAACCCAAGAGGGAACCCAAGTCGCAATTCCAGTATTCATATTAAAATATCCCGGTATAATCCCTTCATATAACTATGATTTTGAAACGCAAAAGTCTTTTTTCAACAATCAGAACAACCTTTTGGAAAAGTATATTAACCCGAATACTTTTAAAGTAATTGAACTTGAAACAGCTTTTTTAAGTGGCTACAAAGTTAATGGACAGAATTTTGATTTTGAGAATGATCATCATTATAATCAGCAAGCACATAAGGTAATTGGCATGCATTTATCTGATTTCATTCAGTTATATTTTTAGAAATGAAGAAGGTTAAGGTTAGAAAATTCATCTCTGTCCTAACCCTAACCTAAACCTTAATTCTCAATAAATGAAAGTTGCATATATACTTGAAAAATTCCCATCTCCAACAGAATATTTTATTCTCAATGAAATCCTACAATTTGAACAAAATGGGATTGATATTGACCTGTTTGTACTAAAAAGACAAAAACAGCATGAAAACCTCCCGGAATTAAAACAACTAAAAGCAACAATACATTACCTTCCAAGATTACATTATTATTTTCCCTTAATCCTTTTCCTCCGTTCTCCATACTTCTTCTTCCGTTTTTGTACACTAAAACCTCGGCGCTGCGCAGTCGATAAGCCTTTGGCGACCAATGGAAGGTGTGTTCCAACCTCTGGATTCTTGTCTCTTGTTTCCCGTCTACTTAAGTCTTTTCGCTATTATGGCATCAGTCAGTATTTTGTCAAAAAAAATATCAAATGCGATCATATTCATGCACACTTTGCTTTTATCAGTGTAGATGTTGCCTATTATTTATCCAAAATATTAAAAGTAAATTATAGCTTATCCGCCCACGCACAGGATATTTATACCAACCAGGAAAAAATTAAACAGCATCTACCCTATATTCAATTTCTGATTACTTGCACAGAATACAACCTTGCCTTTATAAACAGGCGTACAGCAAATGCTTTTGCAGATAAGTTATACAGGGTATATCATGGTGTTCATCTTGAAAAATGGCCTTCAATAAATTCTCGGAGAAAAAGCAAAAAAGAAGTTAATGTTTTATCAATAGGGAGATTGGTTGAAAAGAAAGGATTAATTTATTTAATCAAAGCAACAGAAAGAATTATTGAAAGTGGTATTAAGGTACATTGCACAATTATCGGGGAGGGATCACTTCAAGACGCATTGGAAAAATATATATATGCCAATAAATTACATAATTCTATAGATGTTTTACCCTTTGTTTCACAGCATGAATTAGTTAAGTATTACGCACTTGCAGATGTATTTGTATTGCCTTGCGTAGTTAGTTCAAATGGCGACAGGGATGGTTTGCCCAATGTTATAGTTGAAGCAATGTTCAGCGGAGTCCCGGTTATATCTACTCCTGTTTCGGCCATACCGGAGGTTATTAAGCACAAAGAAACCGGTTTATTGGTAAAGGAAAAAGATGAACAGGCTATTGCGGAAGGTATTATGTTGCTTAAAAATGCTGACAATCTACGGCAAAGTATTGTTAAGAATGCCCGAGGATTAGTAGAGGAAAAATTGGACATACAGTCAAGCACAAATAAACTTATGCAAATATTCAAAAGGTACATTCTTCTTTCTCAACCTCAACCTTAACCCCATTTATCAATCTATGAAAATAAAAATCCTTTTTGGCCTTGAAGCAGTTGGTGGAGGAGCATTAAAGCATCTTACTTACCTTGTTACCCATTTGGATAGGAAACGGTTTGATATTACCGTAATTCTTTCCAGCAAAAGAAACGAGGATGCCAATATCGAAATTGAAAAGATAGAGAATTCAGGTGCACGATTATTGTATTATCCCTTCAATAGAAATTTTAATGTCTTAAAAGATTTTGTTAGCGTTCTCAAGTTAATACCGGTTCTTAAAAAGGAAAAGTTCGATATAATTCATGCCCATAGCTCAAAAGCCGGAGGGGTGTTTAGGGGTGCTGCTTTTTTTGCCGGCAATAGTAATGTTTTATATACGCCCCATTGTTTTTATTTTCAAGGTTTATCTGGCATAAAAAGAAAGGTGTATGTTGCAATAGAAAAGGTACTGGCCCGGATAACATCCTATATTATTGTTTCCGAGGGTGAGATGAAAGAAGCAACAAAAAATAGGATTATAGTATATAGTAATTTATTGAACATCAACAATGCCATTGATTTTAATGAGTATACAAAAACAGATGAGATAAAAGAGACTCTAAACTCATACCAAGTTCCAGAAGGAAAATTTATTGTTGGGGCAATTGGCCGGTTGACAGCACAAAAAGACTGGGAAACCTTTATCTTTGCAGCAAAGCAAGTATTAGATACGCATCCAGAAACCATTTTTATCATTACTGGTGAAGGAGAATTAAGAAACCAGATTGAAAAGCTTATCTTTACCCTGGGACTGGAAAAAAGTATCATACTT
>JBNKGY010000207.1:0-7636 GCA_050290065.1 Marinilabiliaceae bacterium | reverse complement strand
ATTCATTAAAAGTAGTTCCATCGAAACTGACATTTTTAATCATTTCACCTCCAGTCATAAAGGGTGGCATTTCATTTAACCATTTTTCTTTTCCATATAACACACCTATCCCATTAGGACCATATATTTTATGTCCTGAAAAAACCAGGAAATCAACATCTAATTCCTGTACATCCACATTCATATGCTGAACAGCCTGAGAGGCATCCAACATAATTCTGGAATTATTTAAATGTGCTTTTTCAATAATTTCTTTTACCGGATTTACAGTACCTAACGCATTTGAAACATAAGTTACTGCAACTAATTTGGTTTTCTCCGATAACAAATTTTCAAAGGATTCCATATCCAGATTTCCATTCAAATCTATTGAAATTACTTTAAGAGTTGCCTTTTTTCGTTTACACATCATTTGCCAGGGGACAATATTAGAATGATGCTCCATCGTTGAGATCAAAATCTCATCCCCTTCATTAATATATGTATCGCCAAACGAACAAGCCAAAAGGTTAATTGCAGCAGTTGCTCCGGAAGTAAATATTACTTCATGAGAATGCTTTGCATTTATAAATTTCTGAACTTTCCCTCTTGCCTCCTCATACGCAATTGTAGCCTGATTACTCAGGTAATGAACTCCTCGATGTATATTACTATTTAAAGTATGATAGACTTCTTCCACCTTTTTCGTAACTCTCAACGGCTTATGAGTAGTAGCTGCATTGTCGAAATAGGCCAGAGGTTTCCCATAAATAACACTATCTAATATTGGGAATTGCTCCCTAATATGATTCAAATTTAACCTCATAACAAAACAAACTGTGTGATAGTGATTTATAATTTATCAATTACATGCAGATATACTCACTTCCGGCCTGTTGACCACACAAAACGCATGAATGACATTTATTTAACTCTCCTCTGAAAACGTGCTCAACTAAATCTCTTATTTGCTCACGTAATGCCTCTACTCTTATTTTTTCTACCGCCTCATAAGCAAATGCATACATTAAAAGAATTCGGGCTTCATCTTTGTTAATTCCTCTCGAACGAAGATAAAACATTGATTTTTGATCCAGTTGTCCTACTGTTGCTCCATGCGAACATTTTACATCATCAGCATAAATTTCCAACATAGGTTTTGTATTCATTTTCGCTGAATCGGTGAGCAATAAATTATCATTTCGCTGAAAGGCACTTGTTTTCTGAGCATCTTTACGCACCATAATTTTTCCGGCAAAAGCACCGGTAGCAGAATCATCTAACACTCCTTTAAACAATTCCTCACTATAACAATTGGGCTTAGCATGATCGATATAGGTATAATTATCTACATGCTGACTTTTATCTGAGATAAACAATCCATACACATGAGATTCACAATGTTCATCGTCCATGTGTACATAGATGTTATTTCGTGTAATGCCTGTATGAAGTGTCAAATTATGAGTTAAAACACTGGAGTGCTCCTTTTGCTTAATAAAAATAGAAGAAATATTTGTAGTCAGATTATGCTGATTTTGGATGTTATAAATATCAAAAACCGCATTTTCACCTACATAAGCCTCTGTAACACCGTTCAATAGGAACTTATTATTCGACAATGTATGTTCGCAAACCAAAACTTTAGCTTGCGCATTTTCTTCAACAATAATTAAATTCCTTGGGAAGGTCATTAAATCATCATCTGATTGCATGATATTTACAACCTGAATGGGCTTTTCAATAACAACTCCCTTGGGTATATAAATAAAAAATCCATCCTGAGCAAAAGCTGTATTTAAAGCCACCAAACTATGCAGGTCATTTTTTGCATATTTATTATAATGCTCTTCAAACAAATGAGGATGAGATTTAGAATAGGAAGCTAAACTTCCTATAAGTACGCCTTCAGGCAAAGCTGTAGGCAATTGATTTTGCCTGTAATACCACCCATTAATTAAATAGATGGTTGTAGCCTCCAATTCGTGTACATTACAATTAAAGACCTCCGATAGATTTTTACTGAAAACTTCATGCTTAAAGTCAAAGCTATAATCATTTTCGAATTGCGACCCTAAGTTGGTGTATTTGTAACTTTCAACCTTTCGTGAAGGAATCCCTTTATCCTCAAAAATACGAATAGCACTATCTCTTTGATCTGAAATGTCAGTGGATACTACTTTATTTAAATCACTTAACGATTCCTGATAAAGAGAAATATATTTATCTTCTATTTTAATATCTGTATCTGTTATACTCATCTTACTAAGGTTTAAATGATAAAAGAGATTAAGAAACGTAGATACATTTTAAGTACCTACCTAAATAAACCTAATCTTCAAACTGTTTCTTAATCCAGTCGTAACCTTTTTCTTCCAACTCAAAAGCTAATTCCTTTCCTGCCGACATAACAATTCTTCCTTTATACAATACATGTACAAAATCAGGTACAATATAATCAAGCAATCTTTGATAATGAGTAATAACTATAGTTGCATTATCTTTTGACTTTAACTTATTTACTCCATTAGCAACAATACGCAAAGCATCAATATCCAATCCCGAATCTGTTTCATCAAGAATAGATACTTTGGGTTGTAACATAGCCATCTGGAAAATCTCGTTCTTCTTTTTCTCCCCTCCTGAAAAACCTTCGTTTACAGAACGATTTGTAAGATTAGAATCTATTTCAACCAAATTTTTCTTTTCACGCATCAGTTTCAAAAACTCACTTGCAGTCAATGCCTTTTCATTGCGGTATTTACGATGCTCATTAACAGCAGTTCGCATAAAATTAACCATACTTACTCCAGGTATCTCTACTGGATATTGAAAACTATAGAATAGACCTTCTCGTGCTCTATCTTCAGCAGGCATTTCTAATAGATTCTTACCAAAAAAAGTAGCAGAACCTTCTGACACTTCAAAAACCTCACTTCCAGCTAACACCGAGGACAAGGTACTTTTACCTGATCCGTTTGGTCCCATAATAGCATGAACCTCACCCGGCTTAACTGTAAGATTAATCCCTCTTAGTATTTCTTTATCATCTATTTTAGCATGTAAGTCTTTAATTTCTAGCATTCTATTTGTATTAAAAAGTTTATAAAATTGATAGTTAGTTAAGCGTACTACTCTTAGAATTAAACAACAATAAGAGTTCTTTCATTTTTGCAATGAACAGATAAGTATACTTACCCTACACTACCTTCTAAACTAATTTGCAATAATTTTTGTGCTTCTACAGCAAACTCCATTGGTAATTGGTTAATTACTTCTTTAACATATCCATTCACAATTAATCCTACGGCATCCTCGGTTGACAAACCTCTCGTATTACAATAGAAGATCTGATCTTCTCCTATTTTTGAGGTTGTAGCTTCGTGCTCAACCACAGCAGAATTATTATTAATCTCGAGATACGGAAAAGTATGAGCACCACATTGGTCGCCCATTAACAATGAATCACACTGTGAAAAATTGCGTGCATTCTCTGCTTTCTTATTCACTCTAACCAATCCTCTGTAACTATTCTGACTTTTCCCTGCAGAAACACCTTTAGATACAATTAAACTTCTGGTGTTTTTACCTATATGAATCATTTTAGTACCTGTATCCGCTTGCTGGTGGTTATTTGTTACTGCAACGGAATAAAACTCACCAACAGAATGATCCCCCATTAAAATACAACTTGGGTATTTCCAGGTAATTGCAGAACCTGTCTCCACCTGAGTCCACATGATCTTAGAGTAGTCTCCTTTACAATTTCCTCTTTTGGTAACAAAATTGTAAATTCCTCCCTTACCATTCTTATCGCCCGGGTACCAATTCTGAACGGTAGAATATTTTACCTCTGCACGTTCCATTGCAATAATTTCAACAATAGCAGCATGTAATTGATTTTCATCCCGCTTGGGAGCTGTACACCCCTCAAGATAACTTACATAACTATCATCATCAGCTACAATTAATGTGCGTTCAAATTGTCCTGTATTGATTGCATTAATTCTAAAATAGGTAGACAGTTCTATTGGACATCTCACACCTTTAGGGATATACACAAAGGAACCATCGCTAAAAACGGCACAATTAAGTGCTGCGAAATAATTATCTGTGTAAGGAACAACTGATCCCATATATTTTTTCACTAAATCAGGATATTCCTGAACAGCCTCACTAAAGCTGCAAAAAATAATTCCTTTCTCAGCTAGTGTTTCTTTAAAGGTTGTTTTTACCGAAACGCTATCCATAACGGCATCCACAGCAACTCCTGCCAAAATCTTTTGTTCATCCAATGGAATTCCTAATTTATCAAAGGTTGCCTTTAACTCAGGATCAACCTCATCCATACTTTCTAACTGAGGTTTCTTTTTGGGAGCAGCATAATAGATGATTTCCTGAAAATCGATTTCCGGAAGATTCAGCTTTGCCCAATTGGGTGACTTCATCGTCAACCAATGCTTATAAGCTTTGAGTCTGAATTCAAGCATCCATTCGGGCTCATTTTTCTTAGCCGAAATAATCCTAATTACATCTTCATTGAGTCCTTTAGGAATAAAATCTGTTTCAATATCAGTAGAGAAACCATATTTATATTCACTTCCAGTAACTTCTTCTAAAATTTTATCCTGATCTTCTGCCATAACTTCTTATCTATATCTTTATCCTCTAATAATTTAAACATACATGAATTCATCTAAATTATTTACCGGATTACAGCATTGAATAATATTTAAATTATACTTCAACTCTATAATAACATGAAATAAATCACATATTACTGTATTGAAAACGCAAAATTAACAAACTATTTAGATTAAATAAAATTAAGCCAGTCTAAATAAGCAATAAATTGAAAATCAAATGAAAATTGACTTTCTCAAAATCAAAACTTAAATGAATTGGTGTAAAAAACGGCTCAATTTTACATAACAAATATCAAGGCCAGAGGAAATATAGAGATAAGTGTTAGATATTCAAGTAATTAATTTACTTAATTAATACACAAACAACACTTATTCCTTTTAAATAAACAGGTGGATATAAAAACAAAGGTAACAATTTGAATACTCAATAGAACATTGTACATACATTATCACAGTAATTTTATGGATTTTTAAGAATATAAGAATTGAATTAGACAGTTTTTAAAATATTCTGTAATATTTACCTTAAACTTTTCTACTTTTAACTGCAGTTTAATACAATCAGATGAAAACCATATTCTCAAAATCGAAAAATATATCTGACGCTGATTTACTTACCCAATACATACATAATGGTGATCTGAATACTTTAGGACAGTTATATTCCAGGTATATAGATCTGGTTTATGGTGTTTGTTTAAAATATCTAAAAGACAAAGAGGATTCTCAGGACATGGTTACTCAAATATTTGAGAAAATTGCCAAATCCATCAGAACTTCCAATATTGAGAATTTTAAACCCTGGCTATATGTAGTAACCAAAAACTACTGCCTGATGGAATTAAGAAAGAAGAAGCATCAAAATATTTCAATTGACGATGAGCACTTTTTTATCTCAGATTTTATGGAATCCAACTATACAATTCATCCTATAGATGAAGAGGATATAATAAGTAATGAAAAAGCGTTAAAAAATTGCATTGACAAACTTAAATTCCAACAAAAAGAAAGCATTGAACTATTCTATTTTAAAGAACTCAGCTATCAACAGATATCCTTAAAAATGAATATCGAGGTTAAAAAAGTGAAAAGCTACATTCAAAATGCCAAACGTAATTTAAAAATTTGTCTGGAGAACAACCATGCCAAATAACAATCAATACATATCAAAAATTATTCAATATCTGACTAATAAAATGTCGGACAGAGAAAGACATATGTTTGAACGAGAAATGGAAATTGATCCTTTTTTAAAAGATGCTGTTGAAGGATATGAACAAATAAATCCAGATGAAATAAAAGCCTCTTTAGAGGAAATTGAAAAGAAATTTAACAAGCAGAAATCTGGTAAAATTCTGCCTGTCTGGATTCGAATTGCAGCCATATCATTACTAACTATTGGCATTTCAATTTTGATATTTATTAACACCATACAAAATCAAAAGTTATTAAGTAAGAATCAGGAGAAGGCATTTGATAACCCTACAAAATTCAGTGAACCTATAGAAAATAATGATGTCGCTTTAGAAGAAGATGAAGAAATCGTTCCAATGACATTGGATGATAGAAACACAACAATTGAGGAATCAAAAATAGAAGAAATTAATTCACCTGTAAAATCACAACCCTTACACTTATTAAGTTCCAACACAAAAGATAACATCTTGATAATCGAAAAAAACACAATAGAACACTTTAGTTTAAGAACTGATTCAGAATATAAAACAATCAATGGAAAAATTGCTGCAGCTACAATAACCTCAAATAAAACCATAGCATCCAGTGAATCCTATATTTTAGACGGCACAAAAAAGATCTCCCCTGATTCATTTATTCAAGTAAAAGGTAAAGCTATTGATGAAAATGGAAAACCATCACCAGGAGTCTCTGTGTCTGATACACAATCTAATACCGCTAAAGTAACCAATAAAGAAGGGGATATTAAGACCACCGATCCCAAAAACGAAGAACATAATATTAAAGTAGATTACTCGGGACATAAAAGAAAGAGAATTACTACAGATAAAGATTCTATTGGTAATATAATTTTAGAAAGTGACATATTTGCCATGCCAGAATTGATTGGAGTGGAATATCAAAAAGAAGAAAAACATTCCATCAATGACATTGAAAGCTCAGAAGCAATACAGTCTGATGAGATTCTTGAACCAGAAACTCCACCTGAACCTCCTATTAATATTAAAAGGTATATCCGAAAAATAGAGAATAGTTTAAAAAACAGTTTCCCGAATTCAAAACATGAAAATAAAAAAGTAGAAGTTGAATTGATTATTTCAAATACTGGTAAGGTTATCTCTATCAATATGATTACTCAAACAGACATTCTTTTTGAAAAATTACTTAAGGATAAGATAATTGAAATGGGGAAATGGAAACCTGCTAAAATGAATGATAATATTAACATTAAAAGCTCCAGAACACTGTTATTTAATTTTCAATAATGTTTTGTAAAGGTTGACACAGATTATTTGCTTATTAATAACCTTCGATTAAAATATATGAATTCAAATTAATAAGCCAATTCGTTAATTCACTTGAACTCAATTGAGCGACTTCATGACTGGTTTTAATATTTAATAATTATTGCGATAAACAAGCGTAAAGCCAAGATTGATTGAGCAATGCCGAGCAAAGCAATAATATTAATAAAAGGACAAGTGAGTGAACAGTGCTTTAGCCGAGTAACTTTGACGCTTGGAAAAGTCCAAATTTCAATAAATCCACGAAACGTATTTCTTAACTAAACAATACTGATATTCAAACCTCAACAGAATATTGCCTTCCTATATCTGTGATCACAAAGCAGCTAAATAGACTTGATTCTCGAATATCCTATAAAAAAACCCTATTCATATAAAATGAACAGGGTTTTACTCAATATATTATAAATCTCTTTTATAACTTTCTTGACACTTCCACTTCTTCAAATGCTTCCACAACGTCACCAACTTTGATATCATTGTAATTTTCGATATTTAATCCACATTCGT
>JBNKGY010000206.1:0-7672 GCA_050290065.1 Marinilabiliaceae bacterium | reverse complement strand
CTGCAAAATTTGCCTTGTATATCAGCCTTTTATGTCAATCTGAATTCTAAAATTTTAATCGAACTCAGGTTAATAGCAAATTTTGGTTTTCAGGCATTAGTAAAAATCATATCAAAAGAACATGGTAATAGAAGTGTATCTAGTGATATTGGTCAAATGTTGCTCATTATAATAGGAATAAAATCAATATTTTAACAAAAATAGTTCAATTTGTAATCTGAAATTGCATGTTAATCCTAATATACAAGGCATTTGGCAAAAAAAAAGTAGTGTTTATCATATTAACGTGGAAAGTGAATTGGAGTTATGCTAAATTTAATATACAGTAGTATGATTGTTTCATATTCTCTTAATTCTTTATGGGACTGAGAAAGCGAAGCGTTGGAATAAGTCATCAATAAAGGAATTATTATACTTCCATTAAAAAAAGAAAGAATCTAAAATAAAACAAATTGACCTATTCTTTCCTTTAACTCTCAATATGCATTAGAAAACCGATTACAGATTGAAAATGATACCCATTTCGTGATGAGGTTAGCGTTAAATAGTGCCTGTCCATATAGTCGGGTGTTTGGACTTTATAGACAAACACTAATTAGTACTTTCTCACTTCATTCAATTCCCTAATAATCAAATTTTAACATAAAATTTCAATCGATCTCAGTCCTCCAAAAAATCAAGCTTTTTCCTTTTAAGGAAATACATAAAACAACAACTGGCAGATATCCTGCACGTTGATATATTTATATCTAAGGTAGGTTAACAGGATTCTTATGTATTGTCTCCTTTCGGAAATATTAAAATGTTCAGTAATGTTTTAATGTAAATCATTATTACAAGAATCAATGCTTCTATCCAGATACTAACCTTTAACATATGAAAAAAATTCTAATAGTCTTTGGTACCAGACCTGAAGCTATAAAGATGGCACCAGTTGTAAAGGCTTTTTTAAAAGAATCTAAATATTTTGAAACAAAAGTTTGTGTAACTGCTCAGCATCGGGAAATGTTAGATCAGGTATTGGAGTTTTTTAATATTAAGCCGGATTATGATTTAAACTTGATGAAACCAGGTCAGAATCTATATTCACTCACTGCAAATATTTTAAATGGAATTAAGCCGGTTTTAGAAGATTTTAATCCGGATTATGTTTTTGTACATGGAGATACTACAACTTCAACTATTGCCTCGTTGGGGGCATTTTATAATGGATCAAAAATATGCCATGTTGAAGCAGGCTTAAGAACTTATAATAAAAATGCTCCTTTCCCGGAAGAGGTAAATCGGCAATTAACAGGTCGGTTGGCCGATATTCATTTCGCACCGACCATCAATTCTTGCAATAACTTAATTAGCGAAGGAATTAGCAAAGAACATATCGAAATTACAGGTAATACGGTTATTGATGCGCTTATGGATGGAGTAGAGTTAGTTAATCATATGGGCTCAAATGAGGCACTCAATAAAGTGAAAGGTATGGTTAACGGTCAAAGTAATATCATTCTGGTGACAGGGCATCGACGAGAGAATTTTGGAAAAGGTTTTATAGATATATGTAATTCTTTAAAATCAATAGCTGCTCATTATAATGGAGATATAATATACCCGGTTCATTTAAATCCTAATGTGCAAAAGCCAGTATATGATTTATTGGGAGATATAGCTAATATTAAATTGATAGACCCCCAACCTTATGAAAGTTTTATTTGGTTAATGAATAAAGCAAAAATAATTTTAACTGATAGTGGAGGGGTTCAGGAAGAAGCACCCAGTTTAGGAAAACCAGTTTTGGTTATGAGGGAAACAACCGAAAGGCCAGAGGCTGTTGATGCGGGTACCGTTATACTTGTCGGAACGGATTCGAAAAAGATTGTTTCTGAAACCATTAACCTTATTGAGGATAAAGATAGGTATGATAGAATGAGTAAACTGCATAATCCATATGGAGATGGGAAAGCTGCTGCAAGAATTGTAGAATTTATGAAGCGAGTATGTAATGTGTAATGATTACATTCTTTAAAAGATGCACTTGGCAAACTACAACTATATAATGTTCGTCAATAAAGTCCAGCTACAGTGTTGTTGCTTAAAATCCAGATCCTCATATACACTGGTATACTGCAGTTTGAATTTTTCACACGCTTTGCATTTAAACTTTATAGTCCAAACACCCGGTTTTATGGACAGGCATTATATAGTTCCGTTTGGTTGATCATTTAATCCATCTTATCAATATTTTTTTCTATGACTAAAAATATCTCTGTTACAACTGTCGGTTTGGGTTATATTGGACTTCCAACCAGTGCTTTGGTGGCGTATAATGGAATTAAAGTAAATGGTATGGATGTTAATCCTGAAGTAGTTAAAACGATTAATAATGGCAATATACATATTATAGAACCAGAGCTTTTGAAATATGTTAAGAAATCAGTTAAGATTGGTACTTTAAAAGCATCGTTGGATATTAAACCTGCAGATGTATTTTTAATAGTAGTTCCTACTCCTTTTAAAGGCAATCATGAACCTGATATTTCATTTGTAAAAACTGCAACCTTAAATATAATTCCTCATTTAAAAGAGAATAATTTGCTAATTATAGAATCAACTTCTCCGGTAGGGACTACCGAAAAGATGAGAGATTTAGTATATAAACATCGTCCTGATTTGATTAATAAAATTTACCTGGCCTATTGTCCGGAGAGGGTTTTACCCGGAAATGTAATGTATGAACTGGTACACAATGATAGGGTGATTGGAGGAATAGACCAGGCTTCAACAAATAGAGCCATTGACTTTTATAAATTATTTGTAAAAGGAGAATTACACGAATCAGATGCGCGTACAGCTGAGATGTGTAAATTAACTGAAAATGCTAGTAGGGATGTTCAAATTGCTTTTGCTAATGAGCTTTCATTAATATGCGACAAGGCAGATATTAATGTTTGGAAATTAATTGAATTGGCCAATAAACATCCTCGCGTAAATATTTTAATGCCAGGTTGTGGTGTAGGGGGGCACTGTATTGCTGTAGATCCATATTTTATAGTTTCCGATTATCCCAGAGAATCACAATTAATAGGGAAAGCAAGAGAAACTAACAATTATAAATCCTTTTGGGTGGCAGAGAGAATTCAAAATGAGATACTTAATTTTAAATTACGCAATGGACGAAGTCCATCTGTTGCATTAATGGGTTTAGCTTTTAAACCCAATATAGATGATTTAAGGGAATCTCCAGCTATATACATTGCTCAAAAAGTATTGCAGAATGCTAAAGAAGAAACCATATTCTTTGTCGAACCCAATATTACTGATCATCAGGTATTAAAATTGACAAATTTTGAGGATGCATATCTCAAGGCTGATATTGTTGCATTTCTTGTTGCACACAATGAATTTAAAAAGATAAACCAGTCGGATACAAAAATAACACTTGACTTCTGTGGTATCATCAATTAATACCTGAATTAAAAAACTCCTTTATGTAATCTATGATATAGTATATCAGTCTTTTATCTAACATCTAACTTTATGAAAATTTTGATCTTATGTATTTCACTAGCTGTTTTAACATCTTGTGTGTCTTTAAAAAAGTCCATTTACTTACAAGGAAATTTAGCCAAAGAATTATCAAAAGTCGACAAGGCCTACAATCCATTGAGGTCCGATTATTTAGTAAAACCCAATGACAACCTGTATATACGTGTTACCAGTACAGATGAAAGGACATCTGCCTTTTTAAATTTTGACGTTAGAAGTACTACAGGGAGGATTGATACCCCTATGGCAGCTACTCTTGCTGGTTATCGTGTTGAAACGGATGGATCAATAAATTTTCCCTTTATTGGTAAAATTCATATAGCTGGTTTAACATTAGCTGAAGTTCGAAACAAGATTCAAGATGCAGTCAGTAAATATTTAGATGATAGTAATGTTGATGTAAAACTTTTAAATGATAATATTTCAATAATTGGAGAAGTAAATGCACCTGGCAGGTTCTTATTGTATGCCGAAGAGATAAATATTATAGAAGCAATTAGTATGGCGGGTGATATGACTGATTTTGCCAATAGAAAAGAAGTACATCTTATAAGAAAGGATGGTGAAAATCCACAAATTATCAAAATCAATATTTTAGATGATAATATCATGTTTTCGCCGTTTTATTATTTAAAACCAAGCGATATTGTTTATGTTCCTCCTAGGCGATTGAAAACATGGCAATTAAGCTCAATTCCAATAAATTTGTTGTTTACACTTCTTAATACTGGCATTTTGGTTTATACTGTAACAAGAGTTGATTAATAGGTATGATGTTTTCTATAGAGTGGTCGAATTGTAGAGCAATGATTTTAGAAACTTCGAAGTTGATATAATCAAAGCTTAATAAACGATAAAAAGATAACAAGAGGAAATAAAGTAGGTTATGCTTTAACTAGTGTTCGTATATAAAGTCCAACTACTTCGTTTTTGCTCAAAATCCAAATCCTCATATACGCTCGTATACTGTGGTTTGAATTTTTCAAACCCCTTGTATTTAAACTTTATAGTCCAAACATCTGACTTTATAGACAGGCACTAACTATCAATGGGGAAATACATTTCAGGTAGAAATAACAATACAATTCAGGTGTTTTGGGTAAGTTTGGGAAGTCTGAGCTCATTTGCCCTGGCATTGGTCAGTACAGCCATATTGTCGAGGTATTTTGAAAAAACGGAATATGGTACCTACCGGCAAATTCTATATGTATACAACACTTTGTTAATTGTATTCACAGTAGGTTTACCTAAAGTTTTTAATTACTTTTTACCTCGATTCAATCTCAGTGGAGGTAAAGATATTGTTTGGAAGATTTCAAAAACATTATTTGTTGGAGGAATAATTTTTTCAGTCTTTCTATTTTTTTTTTCTGGACTAATTGCAGATGTACTCAAGAATCCGGAACTATCGAGAGGTTTGAAATACTTTTCGCCAATACCCATGTTATTATTTCCAACTTTAGGAATAGAAGGTATATTTTCAACTTATAAAAAGACCTTATATATTGCCATATACAATACCATATCACGAACAATAATGTTACTCTTTATTGTTTTACCTGTAATTGTTTTGAAAGGCCCTTATATTTATGCTATTTATGGTTGGATTATAAGTTCATTTATATTATTAATTGTTGCATATTTTTTTAAAAGTATACCATTTAAAGGTGTTGAGAACGAAAAATCAAACCTTAAATTCAAAGAGATATTTAATTATAGTCTGCCTCTTGTGGCAGCAGCATTAGGAGGCATTATTTTTCGTGCGTCAAATCAGTTTTATATAAGTAGAAATTTTGGTTCTGAAGTTTTTGCAGAGTTTAGTAATGGTTTTATTGAAATTCCATTTGTACATATGATTACAGGAGCTACCGCCACAGTATTAATGCCGGTTTTCTCCAGAATAGTACATGAGAAATCAGATTTATCTCAGATTACAAAACTTTGGAGAACAACTTTACAACGTTCTGCGGTATTAATATATCCCCTTGTTGTCTTTTTTTTATTTTATTCAAAAGAAGTTATAACGATAATATATTCTGATGCATATGCTGTATCTGCCAGATATTTTTCAGTAGTTATTATTATAAATTTTTTTAATATAATAATTTTTGCTCCTCTGTTACTTTCTTTAGGGGAAGGGAAGTTTTACGCGAAGTTGGAATATGGTAAGGCAATTACTATTTGGGTGGTTCAATATTTTACAATTAAAATTTTTAATACACCTATGGCCGTTGCCATCAGTTTTATGCTTGTTTCGGTTTGTGCTATTTTTATTCCTTTAATGTATATAGCAAAAATTTTTAATGTATCACTGATTAGTTTGTTCCCCTTGGGTCGTTTCTTTGTTATTGCTGTTCATTCCTTTGTTTCTCTATTTGTTGTAAATCTGTTCATTGCAATGTTTTTTTACGGTTATCCAGATATTGTGTATTTGGCGATTTCCGGAGTGGCATATGCAGGAGTATTAATCTTATCCGCAAAATGGGTAAATATTAATTATTGGGAAATTGTACTTCCATTGCTAAAAAGAAATAAAAAGTAAGGATCCATGTTTATTCATTTTTACTAATCAAGATTTTTTATGGGAAAAAAGAAAATTTTAATGGTTTCAGGAGGATTTTATCCTGCTATTTCCCCTAGATCTTTTCGTACAACAGAGCTTGCAAAGGAATTTGCCAGGCAAGGGCATGAAGTGGTGGTGTACATCCCTTTTAAAGGAAATAATTATACTGAATTTAGCAAAAAAAATGGACTCATTATTAAAGATTTAGGACCCTTAAGATATAAACCAATAAATTTAAAAGGCAGGCGGTTTACCTTGTTTGTAAAAAGAGTTCTGAGAAGGTTACTCAACTTGTTAATTGAATATCCAAACATTGAGCTTATGTTTAATGTTGCAAGATGTCTCAAAACTGAAACGGATTATGACATATTAATTTCTATTGCAGTTCCATACCCGATTCATTGGGGGGTTGCATTAGTCAGATCTAAAAGGCATCCAATAGCCAAGCGTTGGATTGCAGATTGTGGAGATCCTTATATGGGAAACTCTACTGATACATTTAGCAAAATGTTTTATTTTAAATATATAGAGAAGTGGTTTTTCCGGAAAACAGATGCCATTACAGTTCCTTTTAAAGGAGCTATTAAGGCTTATTATAAAGAGTTTCATTCTAAAATAAGAATTATTCCACAAGGTTTTCAAATGGATGATTTAATAATCAACACTTTACCCGATTCTAACGGAAAACCAATCTTTGGTTATGCCGGTGGTTTTATTCCCGGTAAGCGTGATCCCAATGCATTGTTAACATACCTGGTAAACTATAAAGGAGATTTTAAATTTATTGTATACACTAATCAGGGAGATTTAATTGCTGGTTATAAGAATAAACTTGGAGAGAAGTTAGAGATAAGAAATTATATCCCACGTAATGAACTTTTGGCCGAATTGTCGAAGATGAATTTTTTAATTAATATAGACAATAATACTCCAAATCAAATGCCAAGTAAACTAATCGATTATGCCATTACAGGAAGACCAGTTTTTAATGTGACTTCTAATCCTGATTTTTCAGTTCTTTCAGAATTTATGGATGGAAATTACAGGAAAAAAATGGATCTGGAACCTGCAAGTAATTATGATATTAAAGTGATTGCAGAAAAATTTGTTGAGCTTAGTTCATATTCCTGGTAGAAAACTTTTGGTGATGTACGATAATCTTTACAAAATAAATGATACATACAGAGAAGGACTTGGTTATTATTTAAGTTTCTTACTTTGGCCATTAGGACTTATGTTTGCGGCTTTCAGGTATTGGGACAGACCTTGGGCGAAGAATGTATTTTGGTTTTTTTGCGCCTTTTTTGGATTTACGTTTATTATCGGAGAAATTGATGGGGCGGATTCTGGTCGATATGCCAGTCTGTTTCTACAATACGCTCATTCTGAAACAAATTTTTTACAGTTTTTAAATTCTTTTTATACAGCATCCTTTTCCGATCCAGACTTTGTTTCTCCATTGATCATGTTTCTAATTTCGAGGATTACTGACAATGCTACCATACTTTTTACAGTTTATGGTGTTTTATTTGGTTATTTTTATTCGAGAAATATTTGGTATGTATTGGA
>JBNKGY010000205.1:0-7681 GCA_050290065.1 Marinilabiliaceae bacterium | reverse complement strand
TTCTTTCCCAATGGGCATTGGCGTAATATCCTGTACTTTGCTTTTGCCCGAAATGATCAATAAACTCAGAATACAACTGGGGATATTCGGAAAGTTCGAAAGTAAATTTAAAACTGGATCCGTTTAATACGTAATTTCGCATGGCCACGTTAAAAATTGCGCTGGCTTTATATACATCATTATAATGAATCGAAAAATTATATTTGCTTGGGAAAGCCTCGATGGGTACTAAAACTAAAATATATCCTTCATTTCCATCCATCAATTTATAGTTCACATTATCTACATATCTGGTTCCAATTAAAAAATGTAAGCCTTCATCAATATCTTTTGGTGTATATCGATGTCCTTTTTTTAACCCGAACTTACCCAATATAAAGTTTTTATTTAGTCGTTTTAATCCAACAACCTTTATGTCTTCAATAAAAATATCCTGCTTTAAAGGATTTATCTGAGGTTTCTTTTCGCAAGGAAACTGATTCAAATAATCGGCTAAACCAGACAATTCAACATAGCTTTTAAGCGCTGCAATTTCACCTAATTCAATAATTTCAGCACCGTCATTAAAACTGGCGTTTCCATACCCTTCCAGATCCGGTTCTATTAAAATATCAATATATCTCAACGATTTATTGGCTTCATAATTACTCCTTATCATAGCAGCTCCCATTAAAACATCTCCAATAGAACTAAAATCATCAATCTTTGGCTTTCCTTTTACACCCACATTTACGGCAATTATAATATCTGCACCCATATCGCGGCACGCTTTTACGGGTAAATTATCAAGCACGCCTCCATCTACTAAAAGCATATTATCAAGTAGCACTGGTGAAAATACAGATGGTATGGCCATACTTGACCTCATTGCTGTGGATAAACTACCTGAATTGAAAATAAAAGGCTCTCCTGAAATTAAATCAGATGCAACACAACGGAATGGTATTGGAAAATCATCAAAATCATTAATTCCGGCAACATCCCATGTTAAATAATTAAGCTCTTCTGTAATACCCTGCCCAACAACTACTCCTGATGGCAAAACTGGCCCTTTCTTAGTAAGATCAAACTGAAACAAATAGCGTCTGTAGTCATACTTTTCTTCAGGTACAACTTTAGAAAGAGGAATATTGTCGCTTAGCATCTCATCCCAATCTACTTGTTTGATAATGGAATCTAATTGATTCGCATTATATCCAATTGCATAAAGTCCTCCCATTATACTACCCATACTTGTTCCGGTAATATAATCGGGTTTTATCTTTAACTCCTCAAGAACCTTTAGTACACCAACATGGGCCATTCCTTTGGCACCTCCTCCACTGAGAACCAAGCCAATCTTTGGTCGATAAATATCAGATTCAGAAACATCTTGAGAAAATACCGCAAGATTTATTATAAATACTAAGAGAGTGGTAGTTAGGGTAAATTTTATCATTGCAAGAAAAATTAGGTTTTATTTTTTATCATTACAACTGAACCATACATATCCATAACATTGGTAAATTGTTCGGGAATAGTTTTTTCAAATTCATCTACAGCAATAGTAACGCCTTCCCAATTATGATTATAATCATGAACAATAATAATTCCTCCGGGAGATAACCGTGGATAAAAGAATTTTAGACCATCAAGTGTAGATTGATACAAGTCGGCATCCAGATGAACAAGCGAAAATACATGTTCCTCTAAACCCTTTGCTGTTTCCGGAAAAATCCCTTCTCTAATATCCACCATATGATTTCCTTCAATATATTTTTCTACTTGTTCCTTTGTTGTCGATTCAAAATTCACGGTATGAGGGCGAACTGTTCCATCACAATCTTCTTTTATAACCTGTTTAGGTAATCCAGAAAAACTATCAAATAAATACAAGTGCCGATCCGGCATCATATGGTGCATTAACTTTGCTGTTTCCCCTTTAAAAACGCCCACTTCAGCCATATCTCCTTTCACATTCTTACGTTTAATACGTTCTATTTCAAACCAGAAAAGATAGAATCTATTCTTATCTTTAAACTTCCTTTCCAATTTTTTAATAGGGGCAGGGATATTTTTATTCTTTTGATTTTCAAGCCAGTTAAACGGCTTAAATAGTTTAAAATTCCAAAAGCTCCAGAAGTAACTTAATGCTAACCAGGCAATAATATTAAGAATAATAAGGTTTATGTATAAAAATGCAGACATACTATGCAGGTATCATTTGAAAGCGCAAATTAAGAAATTGATATTAAACAAAAGAGATTTATTTAAGACTATTTGAATAAACATTCTAATTTTGTTCTTTTTATAATATCTCTAGTATCAATTTTACTAAAAAACAAGTGTCATGTTGAATGTACTAATTGTATATGCTGTTGAAGAAGAACGCGTTCATATAGATATGCCGGAGTGCAAATTTCATTATTGCAGAACTGGTGTAGGTAAAATAGCAGCCGCCCTGGCTGTAGAAAAGGCAATTACTATACATCTTCCGGATGTTGTTTTAAATATTGGAACTGCCGGAACCGTTAAGTTCGAATTAGGCTCCATTCATTTATGTTGTCAGTTTATCGACAGAGACATGGAAAAACTTCAAAATTTTGGTGTTCCTTTTAAAGTTGATTTTACTGAAGAAGTAGCCCGGTGTGGCTTGTTTAAAACCTGGAAGTTCGATAGCATCTGTAATACAGGTGATACTTTCCTGACTTCCGTAGATGGAACAGGAGATGTTTTTGATATGGAATCGTTTGCTGTTGCCAGAGTATGCCAATCACACCATATACCATTTGTTGGCGTAAAATGCGTTACTGATAAAATAGGTCAGAATTCCATTCAACATTGGGAAGACAAACTTGCTGAAGCTCAGGCTACTTTGCAACATTTTGTGGATAATAATCCCTTGAGTGTTCCTCTAAATTATACAGGAAGAATTGCAAATTCAATCATACACAAGTTAAAACTAGAGTCACATCCTGAAGGAGGTTGGTACAAAGAGGTTTACAGATCGGACATGATAATTGAAAATGACGGACTACCCGATTCATTTGAGGGCAACCGAAATGCTCTGACATCAATTTATTATCTACTTTGTAATAAGCAATTTTCATCATTTCATCGTATCAAATCTCCTGAAACATGGTATTTTCATGAAGGTATGCCCATGGTGATTCATATACTTGATTCGTCTGGAAACTACAAACAAGTTTTATTATCAAATAATAACGATGGCGATTTACAATTTACCGTAGAACCCGGTTGTTGGTTCGCAGCTGAAATAAAGGAAAGTTATGGATATTCTCTTGTAAGTTGTGCGGTTGCTCCGGGCTTTGATTTCAAAGATTTTGAATTAGCAAATAGTGCTGAGCTCCAAAATGAATTTCCAAAGTATAAGGATTTAGTGCAAAGACTTTGTGGAAATTGAACAAATGACTTAATTAGTGTTAATACATTAATAGGATCAATCTTTTAACTAGATTTTTCTTCTAAGTTTTTTTATATTGCTTACCACTTCCATTTATAAATTTTGCCTATGTCTTTAGACTCCGTTTGGTTGGGTGTTGCATTTACCCTTGGTTATTTTATGCGAAGATTAAAACTGCCTCCTATGCTTGGATTTTTACTGGCTGGTTTTCTTTTGCATTCTATTAACGCTGAACACGGTCAATTATTAGATGGTATTGCCAACATTGGTGTTATGTTACTTTTATATACCATTGGCTTAAAACTTAACATCAAGTCACTAACTAAAAAAGCTATTCTTGGCGGAGGTCTATTGTCAACCATACTATCAGTAGGCTTTTCGGCAATCGTAGTAGGAGTATTAACATTAACTCCAATTCCTCATTTTGTTGGATTAACCATTAAACAAGTATTGATTATTGCATTTGCTTTAAGTTTCTCGAGCACTGTATTCGTAATAAAAATACTGGAAGAAAGAGGTAATATTAATTCAAATGAAGGTAAAGCAGCTATTGGTATATTAGTAATTCAAGATATTTTAGCGGTATTGTTTCTAACCTTTTCCAAAGGAACAATGCCGTCTGTTTACGCTTTGTTATTATTATTAACACCATTCTTACGACCTATTTTATTATATATTTTAAAAAGAACCGGACACGGTGAAATGCTGACATTGTTTGGCTTTTTTATGGCGCTATTGGGTGCCGAATTATTTGGTGTAGCCGGTTTAAAACAGGATTTAGGAGCATTGGTATTTGGAATTATCATATCAAATAACGAAAAATCGAATGAACTCGCAAAAAATCTACTTTCCTTTAAAGATTTCTTTCTAATAGCCTTTTTCCTGAGCATAGGCTTCAGTGGAAAACCAACCCAGGAGACCTTTATAGCAGCATCCATTATAAGTATTATTTTATTGGCAAAACCATTTATTTACCATATTTCATTATGCAAATTTAAGTTTCCTGTACATTCCTCTTACTTTGCCTCAATATCACTTACAAACTTTTCTGAGTTTGCTTTAATTGTTGGCGCATTAGCCGTAAAAACGAACTGGATTACCAACGATTGGTTAATTATTATTGCATTAGCCATATCATTCTCATTTATAATCTCATCCATTTTAAATAGCAGAGCTCATATATTATTCAAAAAACGCCAGGATTATATATGCTCATTTGGTGATGTCCACGCAAATGATGAGATTCATTTTGATGATGCTCAAATTTTAATAATAGGGATGGGAACTGTAGGTACAAATATTTACGATAAGATTGCTGAAAGTTATAGCGAAAAAATTATTGGTATTGATTCTGATGATATCCGAATAAAGCAACATATGAAAAGAAAACGAAACGTGGCTTTACATGATGCTACCAATACTGATTTTTGGGATAATGTAGCACCAAATCAATTAAAAACCGTTGTTTTAGCACTTCCTGATTTTCAGAATAATGTATTTGCAATTAATCGATTAACAGCACTAAACCGGCCTATCGAAATATTCGCTACAGCTCGTTTTAAAGATCAAATTGAAATACTCAAAGAAGCTGGAGCCAATTATGTTTATAGTCTGTATGAAGAAGTTGGAAAAGGGATGGCTTCTGAAATAGTGACCGCATCAGAAAATTTAAAGTCTTTGATGACAAACAAGCCTACCGAGAGTATATGAAAACCCCCTTATTTTAACAAAGTGCATGTAAAAATAAAGGGTTTATAATTAATCTGAGCTAGAAATCAAATTATTACTCCTCTGTAACTTTAATTTCCGTAGTAACAGGTATAGCCATTTTATACAAGGCAGACACTCCACAATATTGTTCTTCAGATAATTGAACTGCTCTTTCAATTTTATCCATTGGTAAATTTTTACCCACAAAATGATAGATAACTTTCATTTCATCATAATATTTTGGGTGTTCTTCACGTAAATTTGCCTCAACGGATATGGTTAAATCGTCATACTCAACACGCATTTTTTTTAATATAGAAACAACATCCATACCAGTACATCCTGCAAGTGCAACTAACATTAAAGGTTTTGGACGAGCTCCGGAATTATCTCCACCACTTTCTTCACCGGCATCAACTCTTATTTTATAACCATTGACTTCTGATTCAAAAGCCATTTTCTCCATCCATTTAAGATCAATTGAAGTCTTCATATGTATATATTTAGATTAGATGATTTATGTCAAATATACATCTTTATTTATATCTTTGTATATTGGTAAATTAATTAAATTACTAACCAATAGTATTGAAATAATGTTTAATTATTACAAATAATTGTTATTTACATCAGGTAAAATAACCGAAAACATTATTTTTACAGTGCGTTTGCAATTATTTTTAAAAGAAAAAAAACTTTGGGAATGAAGAATGTTCAAAGTATTCCTTATAATGAGCCTGTTGACCTTCGTAGTTTTGAAATCTTCAAAGGATTGAATGATGAAGAAATTGAGTTAGTTAACCAATCGATGAATTGTACGCTTCATAAAAGAGGTCATACTATATACCATGAAGGCAGTAGGATTAACGGTACTTATTTGGTTATTGAGGGGATTTTAAAGATTTTTAAAACCGGATTTGATGGTAAGGAACAAATTATACGATTTGCTAAGCCTGGTGATTTAATTGGTTTTAGATCTGTGATAAGTGACGAATTAGCGTGTAGTACCACAAAGGTGATACAGGATACTGTTTTATGCTATCTTCCTGGTGAAACGTTAGAGAATCTATTAAAAACAAACCCGCAGTTTTCAATGGCTTTAATGAAGCTTACTTGTAAAGAACTGGGAGAATCAAACAAATTCTTAACCGATATTGCTCAAAAAACGGTAAGAGAAAGACTGGCTGAAGTGTTGTTATTATTAATGGACACCTTTGAACTTGATCAGGATCATACTTTACAAATTTCACTAACTCGTGAAGAATTAGCAAATATGGTGGGTACTGCAACTGAATCAGTGATTCGCTTATTATCAGAATTCAAAAACGACAAATTAATCGAACTCAATGGCCGAAAAATAAAGTTACTGAACATTCCGAAATTAATTAAAATTGGAAATGTTTACGTGTAACAAGTATTTGTTTTCACGTAAGTTTGTTCGACATACAAAACAATAAGTCAATAAAGAGATAAAATCATAAAGGCCGCTCTATCGGGCAGCCTTTTTTTATATTCTCAAAAGGATATTCATTTTTTCTGTAAAAGCCTGATTGTATTAGAAATTCGACATGAACATTAAAGGTACAGTTATTGCAATACGTGAGAATAGAGTCAAGCTTACTTAAACTATGTGGTACACAAAAGGTTAATGGACTTTCTAATGCAGACTTCGGGTTAAATACAATCCTAAAGGAGGTATATCCAAATCTTTCCCGCCTCTTGAAAACCCCTTCTTTACAATCGTCTCCTCATTAACGTTACTTACCAGATTCTTTGAATTGAGAGCTGCTAAAATGGCAGAACCTGTTGGTGTGCACAACTCTACTTGAAGGGGTCCCATTATATGTTGGATGCTAAATTTTTCCAATATTATTTTGGTGGCTGGTGCAGGTACATCCATCTCTCCATGAGAAAACTTTATTCTTCCTCCACCAAGAGATACCGGATTTATAAGTTCAGCAGTAACAGGTGCTTTTAGTAGTTGTAAACCTTGTGCAGCTCCAATAATATCAATTAAAATATCCTGCGCTTCATGCAACCATGCTTCTTCCTGTTCATGATGGTGATGTCCATGTGCATGATTATGATGATGTGAATGTCCATAGTCATCTGAATGGTGATGATGATCTGTTAGAAAGGTATTTTCTGCATGAGCTTGCTTTTCTGCAGCAATCAATATTTCCAGTACATCCGAGGCAAAGTCTCTATATTCATCTTCAATTTTAACAATATCTAATATTTCTTCAAGTAATCTCCGGGCCTTTGAAGCAGCAAGATGACCATGATTGTGATTTATATTCATCACTAAACGAGTTGATTGATCATGCGTAATTTCTGTGCGAATGGATGACTCCCCTATTCTATTGGCTGCCTTCTGCATAGCATTGATCATTATATTTTCATCTGCTCCAGCAGAAATTAGAGCTGCTGCAAACATATCTCCTGCTATTCCTCCTTTGGGATCAAGTAGTAACTTCATAAGTTAATTACATATTAACCTGAGTTCGATATAAAATTAATGGCTCAAATCGCTTATAAATATTGAGTTTCAAGGAATGTTTGCGAAAG
>JBNKGY010000204.1:0-7719 GCA_050290065.1 Marinilabiliaceae bacterium | reverse complement strand
TCATTTTTCCATCTGTCTCTTTAAATACCCTGATTAGATCATGGAATATTGAAGGATGGGAATATGAAATGAATGTATTACCTGTATTGGTTGCAATTATTGGTTTGATCATTTTGTTTAGTTGGATTTCAGCGATTGGCATTTTCCTTTCAGAGATTAGTGAAAATCCATACCGCCCCAATAAATATTTATTAATAATAGCTGCATTTTTATGCTTTTTTCAATATGCTTTGATGCAATTATCAATAGTGAATCTTGATCAAAATCAGGATATTACTTTAATACTAATGCCATTTGCATTTTTAAGTTTATTCTATTTATTCACCAGAACGGCAAAGTCTTTAAAGTCGATTGAACTTGGAGAGGAGGCTGTTTTTAGTGATTATATACTAGATTCTTTTTTGTTATTTATGTGGCCTGTAGGTTTATGGTTTATTCAACCCAGGTTAAATGTTATATGCAAAGTTAAATTAAGTGTTAGTAATAATTGAGGAAAATAATAGGTAATGTCTTATTTACATTAGGTGGTAAAAATAGTATATTAAGTATCGGTTATCATGTTTACAATTTGAAATCGAGAGTTATCAGATTACTTTACCTCAGGATAAAAATTTCCATCAATTTTTTTTGTATTAAATCAAATAAATAATGAAATTCAGAGTGGCACGTCATACCAATAAGTTAGAAGCAATTGCTTTATTTTACACTAAGGTGTTGGGGCTTGAATTACTAGGATCATTTAAAGATCATAGTGGTTATGATGGAATTTTTGTGGGTAAGGCCGGATTAGACTGGCATATGGAGTTTACAACTTCAGCTGAGCAGGTAAATCATCAGTTTGACAGAGATGATATTCTGGTATTTTATCCTCAGGATATGACTGAGTATAGGTTCATTATTATAAATCTAAAAAAACATAACATTCAAATAATTCGCCCAAAAAATCCATATTGGGAAGAGGATGGGGTAATGATTAGTGATCCGGATGGTTATGCAATTGTAATTAGTAAATTGAATGATAAAAAAGAATAGTTTTTTTGCAAATAACTCATTGTTATGCACCCCATATTTTCAATAGAAATTTATGGTATTAATCATTTCCTTCGAGTTTATTATTTATCATCTTTAGCTTTGATATAAAAATATACACATGCACGAATTATTTGCCTTTGGATTGCTTTCATTCACTTCCTTTTTTACATTGATTAATCCTTTAGGATCAATGCCTGTTTTTATGACCATGACTGCAGAATTAGAACAGGAACATAGAGTAAAAACGGCTCAAAAGGCTATTGTTGTGTCGTTTTTAACCATTCTGATTTTTGCATTCTCAGGTCAATTACTATTTAATTTTTTTGGTATTTCGGTAAATAGCTTTCGTATTGTAGGCGGAGTCATCTTTTTTATCATGGGAATGGATATGTTACAAGCCAGAATTGGGAGGGTGAGAATCAAAGATTCAGAAATTAAAACCTATGTTAATGATATTTCGATTACTCCATTAGCTATACCAATGATTTGTGGTCCGGGTGCTATAACAAATGCTATTGTACTAATGGAAGATGCTACATCAGTTGGTTTAAAAGTAGTATTAATTTTCTCCTTAGTTCTGGTGATGTTAATATCCTATCTTATTTACTATAGTTCTTCCCGGATAATTAAATTTTTAGGAGAAACAGGAAATAATGTGATGATGAGGTTAATGGGGTTAATTGTTATGGTGATTGCTGTTGAATTCTTTTTTAGTGGACTGAAGCCAATTATTTTAAATATGATGCAATAGATGCAAGAGGTTGCTTGTGATTAATAAAACTCCAATGTCAGGTTCTTGAATAATTTCAAAAATATTTTCCGGATTTTATGGAATCCCAATCGTTAATACATCCTAAAAGAAAAACAAATACTATGAGAACATTACACATTTTAATTTTCAGCTTAATCTGGGCATCAGCTTTTGCGCAGGAACCAACAGAACAAGAAGTAGAATCATCAGTGAATGAAGTAACAGTTTTTCTTGATGGAGCTCAGGTGGTTCGAACAAAATCTGTGGATTTAGCAAAAGGGAAAACCATTCTTAAATTCGTTAATTTATCCCCCTTTATTGATGCCAAAAGTATTCAGGCAAAGGCCAATGGTATGGTTACTATCTTATCCGTCAACCATCAGAAAAATTACTTGTCTCAGAACAAAAAGGATAAGAATATTGATGATTTGGAAGAAGCATTAGAGCTCGTTGAAGACAAAATTCAACTTGAAAACACTCACTTATCAATTATAAGTGAAGAACTGGAGTTTTTGCAGATCAACAAATATATTGGGGGTAAAAACGATCAGGTAAATATTACTAATTTAAAAGATGCTTCAGAATTTTATGGCAACAAGCTTACCGCATTAAAGCTCAAATCAATTGAACGAAATAAAACAATCAAAGAATTAAATGCGGAAAAGAATAAATTACAAAATCAGATCAATACCTTATCCAGTAAAAAGGATTTTCCAACAGGTGAAATTTTGGTTAAAATTGATGCTGAAATCAATGGGAAATTCTCTATAGAACTATCATATCTTGTTGGAAATGCAGGTTGGTTTCCATCGTATGATATTCGGGCGAAAAATATTAATGAGCCGGTACAGTTGATTTATAAAGCAAATGTAAAGCAAGATACTAAAGTGGACTGGAAAAATGTAAAGCTTAAGTTTTCATCTTCAGAGCCTAATGTTTCAGGAATTGCTCCCCAACTTAAAACTTACTTTTTGAACTACAATAGTTTTCCTCCGGTTTATAAATTGTCTAATAATAGTGTTAGTGGTAGGGTTATGGATTCAAAAGGAGAACCACTTATTGGTGTCATGGTCAGTATTCCAGGATCAACCATTGCAGCAATAACTGATTTTGATGGGCATTATTCTATTACAGTTCCCAATAGTGCATCTCAAATTAGTTATTCTTTTATCGGTTTTAAACCAAAAACATTATCGATTTACGGATCAACAATGAACGTTGCGTTGCAGGAAGAAGCTATGGCTTTGGATGAGGTTGCGGTTGTTGGTTACGGCACCCGTAAAAAGGAAGCTCTTCAGGGAAAAGTAGCTGGGGTATCTGTTGCCAATGATAAAATAAGAATCCGTGGTTCAAACAGTATGGCTATTCCTACTGCACAAGTTGAAAAACAAACGGCAGTTGATTTTGAAATAGATGTTCCTTATACTATAAATTCAGATAATAAGAATTATTCAGTAGATATGACAGTATATAATCTGCCTGCTTTTTATCAATATTATAGTGTTCCTAAAATTGATAAGGATGCATTTTTAATTGCCAATATTGTAGATTGGGAAAAATATAATTTATTGGAAGGGGAGGCGAACGTGTTTTTTGAAGAAACATATGTGGGTAAAACGTTATTGGATGTACGTTTTGCAAAAGATACGCTTGAAATTTCATTAGGTCGTGATAAAATGGTTACTGTAAACAGAGAGAAAATCAAAGACTATACATCCAGGCAGTTTATAGGCAGTAAAAAGGAAGAATCACGAGCGTGGAAAATTACTGTAAAGAATAACAAAAGTCAGGATATTAATATGATTATTCTAGATCAAATCCCAGTTTCAACCCGGGAGGATATAGAGGTGAATGAGGAACAAATATCAGGAGCTGAGAAGAACAATGATACAGGAGAATTAAAATGGAAATTTAATTTACCCCCGGGTGATAAAGAGGAGATAGACCTTAAGTATTCGGTAAAGTATCCTAAAAATAGAAATTTGATTATAGAGTAAAAAAAAGGATGTAACTCAAAAAAAGCCTGCAAAATATTTTGCAGGCTTTGGTTTGTTGTTTGTATAATATCAGCTCTTAGCTTAATTTATCTTCCACAAAAGCTTTGGCTCTTTGAATAGCTCTATCTAATCCTTGAAGATTTTTACCTCCTGCAGTAGCAAAAAATGGTTGGCCTCCGCCACCGCCTTGAATTTCTTTTGCACAATCACGAATTACTTCAACGGCGTTTACTTTGCCTGCTTTTGCAATTTCATCAGAGGTAACCACTGCAATTTGTGGTTTACCTTTAACTTCAGTGCCAAGGATAGCAACAAATTCGGGTAATTCCTTTTTAATCTGAAATGCTAAATCCTTTAGTTTGTCACCTAAAACAGGTTGAATATTACCAATAATTATTTTTGCACCATTAAATTCATACGCATCATCAAGCAAATCTCGTTTTTCAATATTTAAAAAGTTTTGCTTCATGGCATCTAATTCTTTACCTAATTGGCTATTGTCCTTTATTAAGGCTTCTACATTTTTCTCCAGATTACCAGTAGATTTAAACATATCCTGAATACCCAATAATAAATTGTGTTGGTTCATGATTAGCTCTTCTGCTTTTTCTCCGCTCACCGCTTCAATTCTTCTAATGCCTGCAGATATAGAGGCTTCGCTGATGATTTTGAAGAATCCTATTTCTCCCGTATGCTTAACATGCGTACCTCCACAAAGCTCAACGGAATCGCCAAATTTAATGGCGCGTACCAGGTCTCCATACTTTTCACCGAATAGCATCATTGCACCTATTTCTTTTGCCTTTGAAACCGGTAATTCACGCATTTCCTCAAGAGGGTAGTTGGCTCTGATTCGTCTATTAACAATTTTCTCCACCTGTTCAATTTCTTCACGAGTCATCTTTTGAAAATGAGCAAAATCAAATCTCAGATAATCCGTATGAACCAAAGAGCCTTTTTGCTCTACATGAGTTCCTAAAATCTCTCTAAGTGCTTGATGAAGAAGGTGTGTGGCAGTATGGTTGTTTGCTGTTGACTGTCGCTTGTTTTTGTTTACAAATGCCTTGAATTGAGCTTTTACATTGGAAGGAAGTTTTTTTACAATGTGAACAATAAGGTTATTTTCTTTCTTTGTATCAATAATCTCAATTTTCTCCTGTCCATTGCTAATGTATCCTGTATCACCAACTTGTCCACCACTCTCTGCATAAAATGGTGTGATATTGAATACCAACTGGTATAAGGTCTTATTTTTAGCGGTGACTTTGCGATATTTAGTTATTTCGATCTCACTTTCAAGATAATCATAGCCGATAAATTCTTCAACATCATCTTGTAATAAAGTGATCCAGTCTTCAGTTTCAATGGATGTTGCGCTTCTGGCTCGCTGCTTTTGTGCTTCCATTTCCGACTCAAATTCTTTACGATTAACAACCAGGTTGTTTTCTTTTAAAATCAGTTCAGTCAAGTCTAAAGGAAATCCAAAGGTATCATATAATTCGAAAGCCACTTTGCCGTCTACAACATTATAATTTCCATCTTTTGTTGACTTAATAATTTTATCAAGCATGGAAATTCCTGTAGAAAGTGTACGTAAAAAAGAATCTTCCTCTTCTTTAATTACTTTTGTTATCAGTTCTTGCTGATCTGTTAATTCAGCATAAGCATCGCCCATGGAATTAATTAATGCAGGAAGGAGCTTATGCATAAAGGCTTGTCTTTGATTTAAAAATGTATAGCCATACCTGACTGCTCTTCGCAAAATTCTTCTGATTACATATCCAGCTTTGTTATTCGATGGTAATTGCCCGTCAGTAATGGAGAACGAAATAGTTCTGATATGGTCTGCAATAACTCGCATAGCAATATCTTTTTCTTCATCTTCTCCATATTTTGTTCCGGTAACTTTTGCAATTTCAGCTATAATAGGTGAAAAAACATCAGTATCATAATTCGATTTAGTTTGTTGTAAAACACGGCATAAGCGTTCGAACCCCATACCAGTATCTACATGTTTCTGAGGTAATGCTTCCAGATCGCCATTTGCTTTGCGGTTATATTGAATAAATACAAGGTTCCAGATTTCAATAACCTCAGGATGATCTTTGTTAACTAATTCAGAACCTGGTTTTTTTGCTATTTCTTCATCTGATCTAAGGTCAATATGAACTTCGGAACACGGTCCGCATGGTCCCATATCTCCCATTTCCCAAAAATTATCCTTACGGTTTCCGTTAATAATTTTTTCATCGGGTAAATATTGGTTCCAGATATCAAATGCTTCCATGTCTTTATCTAACCCCATCTCTTTATCACCCTCAAATACTGAAGCGTATAATCTTGATTTATCAATTTTTAAAACTTCAGTAAGATATTCCCAGGCCCAATTGATAGCTTCTTTTTTAAAATAATCACCAAACGACCAGTTTCCCAGCATTTCAAACATAGTATGGTGATAGGTATCATGGCCCACTTCTTCTAGGTCATTGTGTTTTCCGGATACCCGTAAACATTTCTGAGAGTTGGTCACTCTTGACGAAAACGGTTTACTGTTACCAAGAAAAATATCTTTGAATTGATTCATACCTGCATTGGTAAACATCAGGGTTGGATCATTTTTTACCACCATGGGTGCAGATGATACAATTTGGTGCTGTTTTGATTCAAAAAACTCACAAAAACTTTTTCTTACCTCAGAAGCTTTCATATTTATTAAAAATTATTGTTTTATTTTTGCTATTAACCACTATTTTTGGAAGTTGCAAAGGTAGATTATTTCGTTAATTTTACAGCGATTATTAGTTGAAAATCCTATTGTGAATAAAAACTTATTTAATTCATGCCGAAAGTTAAATTCAGATATAATCCGGAAACACTAAGTTACGATAAAATTGAAACTGGATTTAAGTATTATTTTTCAAGGGTTTTTCTATATTTCTTTTTTGGAGCTGTTCTGGGGTTGGTGTATTTTTTAGCCTATATATATTTACTTGATAGTCCTAAAGAGAAAAGACTTTTAAGGGAAAACGCAAGGCTTACCACTCAGTTTGAGATTCTAAGTAAACGGCTGGAACAAACCTCAAAAGTATTGGATGATATTCAAATGCGGGATGAAAATATTTATAGGGTGATTTTTCAGGCTGATTCAATTCCAAATAGTATACGCAAAGCCGGATTTGGAGGTGTTAACAGATACGAACCTCTTGAAGATCTGGATAATGCAAAGCTGGTAATTTCCACAGCAAAAAAGCTGGATGTTATCATGAAGCAGGCTTATGTACAATCTAAATCTTTTGATGAAATCATTGAGCTTGCAAAAAGTAAAGAGGATTTATTGGCCGCAACACCTGCTATTATGCCCATATCTAATAAAGATTTAAAAAGAACGGCATCGGGTTGGGGGTATCGGATACATCCTATCTATAAAACCAGAAAATTTCATTCTGGAATGGATTTTTCAGCACCTTCAGGAACCGAAGTGTATGCTACTGGTAATGGTAAGGTTTCCAAGATTTCAATGCAGAAAACAGGATATGGAAATAGAATAGAAATTGACCATGGATTCGGGTACACCTCTATGTATGCGCATCTCGAAAAGTTTAATGTTAGGATGGGGCAGAAAGTAAATAGGGGTGATATTATTGGTTTTGTTGGGAATACAGGAACATCTACGGCTCCACATTTACATTATGAAGTACATGTGAAAAAAAAGAAAGTAAATCCATCTCATTACTATTTTAACGACCTAACGGCTGAAGAGTATGAAGAGATGATTCGTATTTCATCTAATTCAAATCAAACGTTTGATTAATTTGTATTATTCTTATTTCTGTACGGATATCATTTAAAGATTATTATTCCATTAATAACCTGAGTTCGATATAAAATTAATGGCTCAAATCGCTTATAAATATTGAGTTTCAAGGAATGTTTGCGAAA